>CAZUGW010000346.1:0-3950 GCA_964620055.1 uncultured bacterium | reverse complement strand
GCAGATCGCAGAGCTCCTCGTCGAGAATCCCCTGGACGCCGTGAATCGCGCCGTAGATCTCCCCGATCTCCGGGTGCAGCTTCGCCTGCTCGACCACGCCGGCCAGGCTGGCGTTGATGACGGCGGTCGGTCCGCCGGACTGACCCACCAGCGCGTTGCCTTTCAGTTCCATCACGCGTCTCCGTTACCGGGCGATCCAGCGGGTGACCGCGTCGAAGTGCTGGTTCCGGCTCGCCATCAGCCGGTCCAGCGCGCCGCTCGGGTCGCGGCCCTCTCGCACCACGGAGTTCACCGCCAGCGCGAAGGAGAGCGGGTCATCGTCCCCGGGGAAGAGCACGCTGCGGCCGATCAACGCGCCGCGCACGTTGCGCCGCGCCCGCGTGCCGTCGGAGAGTTGCGTCAGCATCGGTGTCGGATCGCCCGAGGCGCCCGCCGCCACAATCAGCAGCGGCAGCGTGGTGCTGCGCGCCACGCGCTCGAACCCCTCGGTGTAGGGGACCTCGAGCCACAGCCCGCGCGACGAATCGCCCAGCGCGGAGGCGACGCCGATCACCTTCACGATGTCGAGCACGGTGCGCTTGAGGCGCAGCGCGCCATTGACCTTGGCCGCCGGCACGGGCTCGATGAAGATGGGCAGGCCCCGCTCGTTGCAGTCCGACACCGCGCGGGCGGCCGCCTCGAGCGTGCGGTTGCTCAAATCCGGCTCCTCGGGGCAGATGCGCACCACGAACTTGCCGCCGTCCAGGTTCAGGTCATCGAGTGAATCCGCCGTGAAGCTGGTCACCCGGTCGTCCGTCTCCCACACCGACCCGGCCAGGCCGGAGCGGTTCATGGAGCCGATGATGACGCGGCTGTCGAGGAAGGCCGGTCCGCCGGCCTCGCGGGTGAGGGCGTTGAGGATCAGCAGGTCCTCCACGATATCCGTGGTCGCGATCAGGCCGTCAATCCCGGGCGAGGCGAGAATGCGGAGGATGCGCCCCAGATACTGGTAGCGATCCCCCATGGCGATGGGGTTCTCGCCCGCGGCCGTCAACATGCGCGCGGGATGGTCGGCGGCGAGCAGGACCAACCGCCCGTCCGGGGCGAGATCGGTGCGCCGCTTGCGCCGGCCGGCCTCCTGCAGGATCAACTGCGGGCGGCGAACGCGCACGTCCGTGATCCGGTCGAAGATCGCCATGGGCAGGAACGCATTGAGATCGAACACATAGTCATCAAGATGGTACGAGATCATCCGACAGCACCTCCGGGTTCACAAGATAGGGCGGGCGTTCGCCCTTCAAGCCCGCCACCAGGTTCTCAGCCGCCATCATCGCCATGCGCGTCCGCGTCGCGACGCTGGCCGAACCAAGATGCGGCAAAAGCACGACCTTCTCCAGCGACAGCAACGGATCGTCCATGGCCAGCGGCTCCACCTGGAACACGTCCAGCCCGGCCGCCGCCAGGCGACCCTCCTGCAAGGCTGCGACCAGCGCCTCCTGATCCACCACCTGCCCCCGCGCGGTGTTGATCAGAATCGCCGTCGGCTTCATCAAGGCCAGTTCCCGCGCCCCGATCAGGTTCCGCGTCTCCTCCGTGAGCGGCACGTGCAGCGACACGAAGTCCGCCTCCCGCAGCAGCGTGTCCAGGTCCGCCCACTCCACGCTCAACTCGCGCTCCACCTCCGGCTTGCGGGTGGCGCTGTGATAGAGCACCCGCATCGCGAAGCCCCGCGCCCGTCGCGCCACGGCCTGCCCGATGCGGCCCAGGCCGATAATGCCGAGCGTCGCCCCGTGTACGTCCTGGCCCAGCAGCAACTGCGGCGACCAACTCTTCCACCGGCCCGCCCGCAAGTAGCGCTCCGCCTCCGTCACCCGCCGCGCGGCGACCATCAGCAACGCCCACGTCAGGTCGGCCGTCGCCTCGGTCAGCACTCCGGGCGTGTTGCACACCGGAATGTGGCGCGTGGTGGCCGCGGCGACGTCAATGTTGTCGTAGCCCACCGCCATGATGCTGATCACCCGCAGGCGCTCCCCGGCGGCGATCACCTCCGCGTCAATGCGATCCGTGAGCAGGCACACCAGCCCGTCGGCCTCCCGCACCTGGCGCACGATCTCCTCGTGCGGCGGCGGCACGTCCGGGTCGGGCCACAGCGCCACCTCCGCCTGGGAGCGGAGCAGCGCCAGCGCCTCCTCTGCAATCGGCCTCGTCACATACACTTTGGACACCGCCGCGCCACCTCTGCCGCGCCCATGCCACCGCGCGCCATTTCATCAGCCGGGAACTGCGGCCGGCCTCGCCCGAACTGCGCCCACCCCGACGCACGGCAGGAAAAAGCTTGCCAGACAAGACAACATGGGGCAGGAGTGCTTCTCCTGCCCTGCAAAAACGTGTTTCTGCGCCCGCCCTCGAATCCCCTCTGCCTCGCAGAAGATAGGAGGGCGCGATTTCCGACTATCCCAGCGCTCGCCGTGCTACTTCTTCACGATCAGCTCCGCCAACTGCCGTCGCGCCCGCTCGTAGTCTGCATTGCGATTGGACCACGTGGGCAGTTCGCCCGCCTCCCACAAAGTGGCGGGCAGGCGCTCCTTGAGCAGCGCCTTCACCTCCGCCCCGTGCCCGGCCTGCTCGGCCAGCCACATGTACTCCACGTCCTGCTCCCCGCGCCGATACATCTTCATGCGAATGCTGCTCAGCGGCCCCGGGTAGCCGCGGTCCTCCTCCGGGAAGACCCGGTCCTGGCCGGGGTAGAAGAGCGTCCCGTCGCCGTTTGCCGCCGTGGAGGCCGGACCGCTCGTGAAGACCACCGGGTCCTCGAACAGGTTCATGCGGCGCTTCACCTCATTGTCGTTCGGGAACCAGTGCGTGCTCTCCCACGTGAACCACCGGGCGATATCGTGCTGGTGCGCGATCCAGGGCTTCAGCCGGAACGCGATCCCGTACTCGTCCAGCACGTCTCCCGGGGTCTTCGGGCGATAGGCCTGGTAGAGCCACACTCTCTCGCCCCGCGCCCGCGCCTTGTCGAATGGCCCCTGCCGGATATCAACGGTCGCCGAGCACCAGATGTCCACCGCTCCCTCAAGTTGGCGGATCGGCCACTTGGTCACGAACACCGGCAGCTTCTTACCAGGGCCTGGGTTGTTGTGAATCCACTCCGCCCGTTGTCTGATCCAGGCGAACCGCTCGTGCTCCGGCTCGTCGGTAAGATAGAGGAAGTACTCCACCTTCGGCGCGTGCTGAGTGAACCACGCCACCCACCGGTCGGATTCCCTTCGATATCCCTCTTCACTATCCGGGAAGCGGCACGCGTAGGTGTTGATCGAGAAGAGGCTATTCCCCACGCCCTCCCCCGGCCCCGCGTATCCGGCCTGGCGAGAGAACGCCGTCCCATCCAGCGTGCCCTGCAAGGCCTGCAGTTCCTCCCAAGTCCCCGACCCCACCAACTCCAGCCGGTGCCGGTGGGCCATCTGGTGGTACTTCAGGACCATGTCCCACAACTCGCGCTGATTCCGAATCCCGTGGCGCGTGGCGATGTTCCCATCGCTGTAGAAGATCATGGACTTGTAGTGGTTCTCCTCCGGCAGCGTGAACCCCAGCACCTCCAGGCTGAGCGCCAGCTTGGCCGCCGGCTTGCCGCTGACGGTGACCGTCACCGTCCCCCGGTACACGCCCGCGCGCGCGTCCTTCGGAACGTAGATATCCACCCACACGCCCTGGTTGAGATTCCGCCCGATGTCGAACGGCGCGCCGCCCTTGCCCGTCTTCGCGCTGAACGGAATGAGCGCGTCCGGAATCCACCCCGTCAGCTTCGGATTCGCCTTCGCGGTCCAGTTGAACCCGCCCTCGTTGGGGTCGTTGTAGGAGGGAGTCTCGACGTGCAGATAGTGCTCGGTGAACAACTCGACGCCCACGCCCGCGTACTCATTCGGCTTGGGCAAGGGATGGCTGCCCCGGATCTTGCTCTTCCCCTTCAC
>CAZUGW010000345.1:0-3950 GCA_964620055.1 uncultured bacterium | reverse complement strand
TGTTGACCTCGTAGTGCAGGTTGTTCGGGGTGCAGTTGTGGACGACCTCAACGTCGGCGTCCGCGAGCAGGTCGCGGTAGTCGCCGTAGGCGCGCGGTAGGCCGAGGAGGGCGGCCTTCTGATCCGCGGTGGTTTGATCCCGTTCGGCCAGCGCGACCACCTCCACGAATCCCAGTCGCCGCACCGCCTCCACGTGCGCCGGGCCGATGAACCCGGTGCCGATAATGCCGGCCTTGATCTTACGCATACGCGTTCCTCCCTCAGTTGCCCTTCTCTAGGCCGCGAACTCTAGTCCGCCTTCACGGGGACGATGTCCGCCGACATCAGTTGCCCGTTGATCCATCGCGGCCAGATCTCCGTCTCCAGCTTGGCCTTAGCGATGCGGGAGCGGATCGCGTCTCGCATCTCCTCCAGGGTGAACTGCCGCGGGTCCACCTTCTTCTCCACCTTGATGAGGACGAATCCCTCCTTGGTCCGCACCGGCCCTGTCACCTGGTTGAGCGGCGCGTTGAAGATCGCCGTCTCCAGTTCCGCGGGCAGGCCCTGGGTCGTACCTTTCTGATACACCAGCAGCGCGCCGGGATTGCCCTTCTCCGTTCTCAGGAAGGCCGTCGCCTTCGCCACTTCCTCGAAGCTCCGCCCCTTCGTCAGTTCCAGCTTCGCCGCCTGCGCGGCGGCCTCCGACGGCAGGGTCATGGCGCGGAAGGAGGCCGTCTCCGGGCGGCGGTACTGGTCTTGGAACTGCTTGTAGACCGCCTGCACTTCCTCGTCGCTGACTTGCAACCGGTCGCCGAGCACTTTCTCCATATACACGTAGTCCCGCGCCATCTCGCGGAAACCCGTGGTTGTCACGCGCTGCGCCCGCAGGTAGCGGTCGAAGGCGGCCTCGGCCGTCAGCCCCATGTCCTCGCGCAGGCCCTTCACCTTGGCGTCCACCTCCGACTCGGCGACGGTGACGTTGCGGCGCTTCGCCTCCTGCAACAGCAGCTTCTCCTGCACCATATCCTGCAGGTCGAACACGCCGTGGAACGCCATCGCCCGGTTCTGCACCGCGCTCATGGGGATCTCCTCCCCGTTGACGCGCCAGGCCTTGACGCCCGTCATCACGTCCAGCTCCGGCCGCGGCGGCGCCTCGTTCCCGATGGTGAGTTGGTGCGTGTCCTCGGGTGTGGCGGCCGGTTCCGCCGCCCCCGCCGGCGCGGCCAGCAGCGCCCATCCAGCGACTCCCGCGAGGAACCATCGTGTCAGTTTCATCCCTGTCATCTCTCCTCTCCTGAGGTGAATCGCGTCCAAACCTCTTTGTCTTAGACCCCCGGCAGCCCGCCCGGTCCGACCAGCCCTGCAGCCGCGAGCAGGCCGCCCACCGCCGTCATGTTCTCCACCTCCCCCCGCGCCACCAGACGCACCGCCTTCGCCAGGTCCATCTCCACCGGTTCGATCCCCTCGTCCTCCTCCGGCGCGGCGGTGACGGGCGTGAGCCGGGTGGCGAGGAATACGTGCATGATCTCGTCAAGATACCCCGGGCTGAGATAGGCGGAGAAGAGCAATCGCATCTCCCCCGCCTCGCACCCTATCTCCTCCATCAGTTCGCGCCGCGCGCACGCCTCCGGCGTCTCCCCCGCCTCCAGCGTCCCCGCCGGCAGTTCCCACACCTCCTTGCCCGCGGCGTGCCGATATTGCCGGATCAGCACCACCCGCCCGTTCGGCAGCAGCGGCACGATCGCCACCGAACCCGGGTGCATCACGATCTCCCGCTTCGCCGTCCGGCCACCAGGCAACTCCACCTGATCCACCCGCGCCGAGATCAGCTTGCCCGCGAAGACCGTCTCCGATGAAATGACTCGCTCCCGCGGCAGGCTACTCATCCGCCGCGCCCCCGGCCTTCAGTCGCGCCGCGGCAATCGCCCCTGCCGCCCCCGCCGCCAGGAAGAACTCCGGGTCCTGCTCCATGGTCCTCCCCATCGTCTTCACCTCGATCCCGCGCGCCGCCAGCATCTGCACCCCGGCCTCCCCCTTCGCCACCAGCACCTCGTGCTTCTCGAAGATGCCCTCCTCCTCCAACTGCCGCTGCACCACCTCCAGTTTCTCCGGCGCCATCTCCGGGATGCTCACCACCGCCTGCGTCAGGGCCACCCGTCCGAGAGCGACGAGCGATTGGCGACTTACCCCCTGGTGGCGTGGCCGCGGGTCGGCGAAGCTGATCCGTGGCACGGCGATGGGGAACCCGTCCAGGAGGTTCACTGCGTTCAGGTGCTCGCCTTGCGCGATGGACCCGAACCCCCATTCCGTCTCCGTCCCCACATTCCCCGGTCCCTGGGCGACGATGGCCACGTGCGCGCCCACCACCGCCCGCGCCGCGAGCAGCCCAGTATAGACGTTCACCGCCTCGTAGTCGCCGCCAAAGGCCTGCCCCACCGTGATCGTCGCGTCCAGAAAGCCCGCCTCTTTGAGCTGGTTCACCAGCGTGCTGAACGAGATCGGCAGGGCCGCGGTGTCCGGCATCACGTAGGCCACCCGCGCCTCCGGCGCCAGGGCCTTCACCGCGGCCGCGGCGGGAGCCACCTGGCTGTGCAGCCCGGCGACGATCACCGCCATCATCCCCAAGTCTTCAGTGGACTCAACCGCCTCGCGAAACGGACTGCCCTCCTCCTCCACCGTCCGGCAACGGAACTGCAGCGGGGTGTAGCGTAACTTGACGATGTGGCCCGTCGTTTCCTCTGGCCGCTCTTTCCCCGCCCGCTTCATCACGAAGTGATAGCCTCCGGTGCCGAGCCTGGCGCGCACCGCGGTGGTGTTGAGCAGCACCTGCTCTCCCGCCTCCACCTCGCCCAGGAGTTGCGGGTAGTTGATCGCGCGTTCCTCCCGACCGGCGACGCTGACGGTGAGTTCCTGCGCGGCGGGTCGCGCGCGGTCCACGCGCACCACCGTCCCCACCTCGGTCTGCAAGATGCTGTTCGGGGCCGCGCTACTCACCGGGTCTCAGGTCCTCCGCCTCCGGCCGGCCCAGCGCACGCTGGGCCCAGTGGACACTGCGCACCACCAGATCATCCTCCTCGGCCAGCACTTCATCCTCCTCCGCCCCGCGCTCGCGGGCGAGTGGCGGCGCGTGGGCGAGGCCCCGGTCTCGCACCAGACGCAGCGTCCGACCCAGATCCGAGGCGGTGGCCTGCGGCAGATGGCTCAAGTACTCCTCCTCCAGAGCCGGCACATGCTGCTTGCCCACGGGCGACTCGATATTCAGGCGCAGTTCCGGCGCGCGCGTGGAGAGAAGATCAATGATGCTTACCAAATCCACCACACCTTCGCCCAACGCGCAGCCGAGCAGCGTGAACCCATCCGAGCCGGCCGCGAGCTGGTAGTCCTTCAGATGCACGCCGGCGAGGAACAGTGCCAGGGCCTCCGCCGACGCCAGCGGGTCTTCCAGCGTCACCAGCGGGTTCCCTGTGTCGAAACAGACACGCACCCAGTCGCTGCCTATCATCTCCAGCAAGGTGAGCAGCTCTTGCGTGGTGACGTTCGGGGTGTTCTCCACCGCGAGGGGGAGGCCGTAGCGCTCGCACAACGGGACCGCCTCCAGCAACTCGCCCGCGGCGGCGGTGAGGATCGCCTTCATGCCCTCCGGCGACATCGCCCGCGGCCGGTCAATGGAGGCGCGCACCAGGGGAGAGCCGAGCACGTGCGCGGCGCGCACCAGGTCCTGTAAGGCCTCGGGATTGGTCCCTGTCATTCCGACCTCGAGATACAACCCCAGGGCCTCGGCCTTCTCGCGCAGGGCCGTGGCGGAGGCGTAGTCGAGGCTCTCGAAGTGCCGCGGGTCGCAGAAGTAGACGCCGTCCAGTCTCAACGCCGCGGCCTTCCGGAGAAAATGCACCGCAGTCATCGGCTCGTTGGCGGCTGGGGCGTAGTCCCACAGCCCCGCGGCAAGGTGATAGCTGTACGAGTGCAGGCCC
>CAZUGW010000344.1:0-3962 GCA_964620055.1 uncultured bacterium | reverse complement strand
GCCACGTCGGCCGCGCTGACGGCCGGCATTCAGACCATCGCTAAGACCGAACCGGTGGACATCGTGATCTGCGGCAAGCAGACCATTGACGGCGACACCGCGCAGGTCGGCCCCGGGATCGCGACCAGACTGGGCTGGTCGCAGATCACCTATGTCGGCAAGATCGAGTCCGTGGACCTGAAGGCGCGCCGGATCCGCGCCCGCCGGATTCTGGAGGGCGCGGAGGAAGTGGTGGAGGCGCCGCTGCCCGCGCTGCTCACCGTGCTCAAGGAGCTCGGCGAGATTCGCTACGCCACCCTCCCCGAGGTGATCCGCGGGCTGCGCGCGAAGGTGCCGATGTGGACCGCGAAAGATATCGCGATTGACCCGGAAGAGGCCGGGCTCAAAGGTTCGCCCACCCAGGTGCGCCGCATCTTCGCCCCGCCGGTGCGCACCGGCGGACCCGTGACCGCGGTGGACGGAGATGCGGAGCGCGTGACCCGAGAGATCATAGACCGCCTGCTCGCCGACGGCGTGCTTGAGGGGTAGTGACAGATGCCAGAGCAGAGAATCGCCATTATCAGTCGTGAGGGTTGTATTGGGTGCGAGCGGTGTCTCGCGGTCTGTCCCGCCGACGCCATCACTATGGTGAACGGCATCGCAGTGGTGGACGCAGAGGCCTGCGTGGGCTGCGAGCAGTGCGTCAGCATCTGCCCGGCTGAGGCCATCAAGATGAGCGGTGACGCTCCCGTCGCCGCGGCCGCGCCGAAAACCGCGGCCCCCGCGGCCCAGGCCGCGCCGAAGGAAGCGGGATCGGGCAAGGTCCCCGAGGTGTGGGTGTTCGTGGAGCACACCGACAACCGCCCGGCCAATGTCTCCTGGGAGTTGCTGGGCAAGGGCAAGGAGTTGGCGCAGGCCCTGGAGGGCCGGGTGTGCTCGGTGCTGCTCGGCAAGGACACCGGCGCCCTGGTGAAAGAGGCCTTCGCCTACGGCGCGGACCGGGTGTATGTGATGGACGACCCGGTGCTGGGGCACTACCTCACCGAGACCTACCTGCACGGGGTGAAGAATCTGATCGAGAAGTACCGGCCCGACATCATGATCTTCGGGGCCACCACCATGGGCCGGGACCTCGCGGGCGCGGTGGCGACGAAGTTGCGCACGGGGCTGACCGCGGACTGCACGGGGCTGACCATTGACCCGCAGAGCAAGCTCCTGGAGCAGACCCGACCGGCCTACGGCGGCAACATCATGGCCACCATCCTGTGCGAGAAGCGCCGCCCGCAGATGGCGACGGTCCGCCCCCGGGTGATGCCGATGCCGCCGCGCGATGATTCCCACACCGGCGAAGTGGTGAAGGAGGACTTGGGCCTGACGCAGGATCAGGTCGCGGCCCGCATCGTGGAGTACGTCCGCGAGGAGCAGACCGAGGTCACGCGCATCGAGGACGCCAACATCCTCATCTCCGGCGGCCGGGGCCTCGGCGGGCCGGAGGGCTTCAAGATGCTGGAGGAGCTGGCCGACGCCATCGGCGGGTGCGTCTCCGGCTCCCGCGCCGCGGTGGATCAGGGCTGGATCGGGCATGACCGCCAGGTGGGCCAGACCGGGAAGACGGTGCGCCCGAGACTGTACATCGCCTGCGGCATCTCGGGCGCGATTCAGCACCTCGTGGGCATGCAGACCTCCGATGTGATCGTCGCCATCAACCGCGATCCGAACGCGGCGATCTTCGGCGTGGCGACGTATGGAATCGTCGGCGACGTGAGGGAAGTCGTGCCTGCGCTGACGCGCGCCTGCGTCGAGCGGCTGACCTGCGCGGTGCGGGAGCAGGCCGCGGCCGGCGTGCCGGTCACGCCTGCGGCGGACTCGCCGGGGCGAGCTGGGGAGGGCGAATAGATCATGAGTGCACGTGGAGAGAAGTTCGACGTCATCGTCGTCGGCGCCGGGCCTGCAGGCCTTGCCGCGGCGTACACTTTGGCGACCGCCGGCGTGAACGTGGCGGTGATCGAGCGGGGCGACTTCCCCGGCTCCAAGAACGTGATGGGCGGCGTGCTCTACCGCCAGCCGACGGAGGAGATCTTCGGCGAGGGCTTCTGGAAGGAAGCGCCCCTCGAGCGCCACCTCGTCGAGACCCAGGCCTGGGTCCTCACCGAGCAGGCCGCCTTCAAGGCCGCCCATCGGCACGAGGCCTTCGCCCAGCCGCCCTATAACGCGTTCACCGTGCTGCGCGCCAAGTTCGACAAGTGGGCCGCGCAGAAGGTCCGCGCCGCGGGCGCGCTGATCATCACCGAGACCGTGGTCGAGGACCCGATCCTCGAGAGCGAGCGGGTGGTCGGCGTGCGCACCGGGCGACCCGACGGTGACCTCTACGCCGACGTGGTGATCGCGGCCGACGGGGTCAACTCCTTGCTGGGCCAGAAGGCCGGGATGCGCAAGGAGATCCTGCCCGAGCAGGCCGCGCTCGCGGTGAAAGAGGTCATTGCCCTGCCCCGCGAGGTAATCCAGGACCGCTTCCAACTCACCGGCGACCAGGGGACCACCATCGAATTGTACGGCAACGCCTCGATGGGGATGCTCGGCACCGGGTTCATCTACACCAACCGGGACACGCTCTCGGTCGGCGTCGGCGCGCTGATCTCCGACCTGGTGGTGCGGGGCATCACGCCCAACGATATGCTGGAGCACCTGAAAGCCCACCCCGCCATCGCCCCCATGCTGGAGGGCGGCGAGACCCGCGAATTCCTCGCCCACCTCATCCCCGAGGGGGGATTGTATGGCATGCCCAGGCTCTCCATGGCGGGTATGCTGCTGGTGGGAGACGCCGCCATGCTGGTGAACAGCATGCATCGGGAGGGATCGAACCTGGCGATGACCTCGGGCAAGTTCGCGGCCCAGGCGGTGCTGCGGGCGAAGGAGTGGAACGACTTCTCCGGCCCCAGCCTGGCCTACTACGATCAACTCCTCAAGGATAGCTGGATCTACCGCGACCTCTACAAGTACCGGAACATGAGCCGGTTCTTCGAGCATCACCCGGAGTTCTTCACGCTCTACCCCGAGCTGCTCAACGAGGCGGCGCGGGACATGCTCACCGTGGACGGCATCTCGAAGCGCACCAAGCAGAGACGCATCTTCTGGGAGGCGCTGCGGCGGCGCAACCCCCTGCGCATGGCTCTGGATATGTACGGAGCCTGGAGGTCAATCGCGTAGGGGCACGGCATGCCGTGCCCGGATATGACGTAGGGGCACGGCATGCCGTGCCCGGATATGACGTAGGGGCACGATACATCGTGCCCAGGTAGGACGTAGGGGCACGACATGTCGTGCCCACTGGAGGCCACTGCTATGAAAAAGCTAACCCTCGAGCAGAAGCTCTTCCTCAACGGGTTCCGGCCCGACCATGACTCCCATCTGGTCATCAAAGACCCGGCGAAGTGCCGGGACTGCAAGTTGAAACAGTGCACCTACATCTGCCCGGTTAACACCTACCGCTGGGAGAACGACCAGGTAACCGTCTTCTTTGAGGGCTGCCTGGAATGCGGCGCCTGCCGCATTGCCTGCCAGAGCTGCGGCAACCTGGAATGGCGCTACCCGCGAGGAGGGTTTGGAATTAACTACCGGACGGGGTAGCCCGCTTCCGTGGGTCCGATGGCTGGGTGCGCCGTCGGCGCACCGCCATGGCGGCTTCGCCTAGCCTCCCCTGGCCGTTTCCTGGCCCCCGGCCCCCGGCCCCCGGCCCCTAGACCCTCTACCCCCTATCAACAAATTGCCTCCTCGCTCAGTCACGATCTCCCCCTGTTCCCTCACTTTTCGTCACCATGAAACACCTGTAACTTACCTGCTTTCACCTCCAAACCCCTTGACACGCATGGTATCATATCCTGGGAAAGGGCCGTCGCCTCTGCCCACTATCGCCGATTCCCTATTCCCCATTCCCTATTCCCCATTCCCTGACTTCCCCGGCTCCCGCCAGAAAGGACCCAGTG
>CAZUGW010000343.1:3762-3981 GCA_964620055.1 uncultured bacterium | reverse complement strand
CGAGGGAGAGCAATGGAGGGCTGTCGAAGATGACGAGGTCGGCCTGCCGGCGCAACTCCTCCACCAGGCGCCGCATCTCCTCGGAATCCAACAGGTCAGTGGGATTGGGGGGAGGGGTGCCCGCGCTGATCACCCTGAGCCCGATCTCCGGGATCGTCTGCAAGACCTCGGAGGCCGTGGCCTGGCCCACCAGCACCTCCGAGAGGCCCGCCACCCCGT
>CAZUGW010000343.1:3440-3752 GCA_964620055.1 uncultured bacterium | reverse complement strand
AGCGACGGCCTCCGCATGTCGCTGTCCACCAGGATCACCCGCCGGCCGCTTTGCGCGGCCGCGACGGCGAGATTGAGCGCAGTGGTGGACTTGCCCTCCTGCGGATTGGGGCTGGTGACGAGCACCGTGCGTCCTCCCGCGCCCGGCGTCAGGAAGCCGAGGTTGACCCGCAGGCCGCGATAGGCGTCGGCGGCCCGGCCGCGCAGCCCGCGCGGGGCCAGCGCCAGGGTTCGGCCCTGGACCTCGAATACCGGCACCGCGCCCAAGACGGGGGCGTCCACATAGCGGGCGATGTCCTCCTCCCCGCGCACG
>CAZUGW010000343.1:0-3430 GCA_964620055.1 uncultured bacterium | reverse complement strand
AGTCCGCAGCCGACCGCCAACCCGAGCAGCAGGCCGAAGACCAGGTTCAGGGGGACATTTGGCTTGACCGGCAGCCGCGGCGTTTCCGCCAACTCGACCACCTCCGTGTTGCCCAGGGCCATGACGCGCCCCACCTCGATCTCCTGGCTCTGCCGGAGCAGCTCGGAGTAGATGCCCTGAGTCACCTCGACCTGGCGCTGCAGCCGCGCCAGCGTCACCTGTCTGGCCGGGATCTTCTTCAACTCCTGTTCCGTGCTCGCCAGTTCGGTCTGGGACTGCCGGTTGCGCGCGCGCAAGGCCGCAACCTGGGCCTCTCCCTGGATCAGTTGACTCACCAGCGATTGCTGGGTGGTAAGATCGCCGCTGCCGCTCCCCACGACGTTGCGGATCTCCGCCTCCAATTGGCCCTTGACGACGCGAATCTGATCGTCAATCTGCTCCACCGGGGCGGAGAAGGCGCCGGTGAACTGCACCTGGGCCATCAGGCGCTGCCCCTCCAGGTCCACCAGCTTCGCCCGCAACTGCTGCACCACCGCGTTGTCGCGCACGTGCGAAGTCACGACGCTCCGGTTCTGCTGCTCCAACTGGGCGCGCGCTTTGCTCAGGCGCTCCCGCGCCTCCGCCAGATCCGCGTTGGTCTTGTCCAGGTCGCCGCGCAGCGACGCGGCGCGGGCGAGCAGTTCCCCCGCGGAGGCATCCTGAGCCACCGCGCCGGTGGACTCCTTGAAGGCGCGCAGGGCCTCCTCCGCGTGCGTCAGGTTCTGTTTGGAAATTGTCAGTTGCTTCGTCAGATATCGGCTGGCGTTCTCGGAGGACCCCAAGGCCCGGCGCCGGTTCAGGTCGGTGTAAGCGGAAGCGCCGGCGTTGGCGATGCGCTGGGCCTCGTTCGGCGTGCGCGCCAGGGCGCTGAGCTTCACCAGATGGGTCCTGGGCACAATGGTCGCGCGGAGCGAGCCGCGGACCGCCGACGGACTCAGATTGGGTCCGCCATGTTCCTTGAGCCAGTCCGCGGTCGCCTCCGCCGTGGCCCGGCCCTGGATCAAGGAGACGTGGGTCTCGAGGTCCGGGGCCGCCAGCGCCGCCGCCATCGGCGGCATGTCTCCCTGCATTCCGCCCCGCGCACCGGAGCCGGCCCCGCCGCCTACTTCGGTCACAAGCATGGTGGCGGCGGTTTCGTAGACGCGCGGGCTGGTGGCGGTGAAGAGACACGTCGCGCCGAAGATCACGGCGGCGGCGACGAGCACCGTCCACTTGCGACGGAGCAGCAGCCCCAGGTAGTCCTGGAGCGGGGCCGCCCCCGGCTCGAACCTGTCCAGGACGGCCACCGCGTCCGCCTTTGGCGGATCTGGTGGGAGCGCACTGCTGTCCTCATAGCGCACCGGAAGTTGGGCGCCTTCGCTCCTATCTAACATGTCCCGTGTGCCTCCTCACCTCGTTCGTGTGCGGCTCGCCGTCGCGTTGGGCCGTCCTCCTGCGTCACCTCGACCTACCAATATCTGAGATAGGGGAGGAGGGGAACGAAGCTGGTCCAGTCCCGCCCGCGCTCCCCTTTGCCAGGTACGTACAAAACGTCTCCGTCCTGCAACTGGACATTCTGCTTCGCGTCGGCGCGGCGCAAGATGCCGTCGAGATCAACCGGGAGGGACTCGGGCTGCTGCCCGACCTGCCGCACGATGGTGGCGCGGCCCGGTCTCGCGGCGGAGGTGACGCCCCCGATGGCGCTCAGCAGATCGAACACCGTCGCACCCGCCGGCAGCAACTGCCGACCCGCGGTCCGCACTTCGCCCATGGCATAGACATTGATCAGGTTGCGGCGCGGCACCGTGATCACGTCACCCGACTGGAGCAGCAGATTCTGCGAGGTGTCGCCGCGCACCAGGGCGACCAGGTTGAGGGGAACCACGACCTCCCCGCGACTCAGGAGCGAGTGCTCCAGGTCGGCGGTGCGCAGCCGGTCCTCGAGGCCGGTGAAGCCCCGGTCTCCCCCGGAGCCCGATCCGGCGCTCAGCAACCCGGCCTTCTGCATCGCGTCGAGCACGTGCACCTCGCCGGTTGGCGGGAACGCGAACATGCCGGGCGTCGGCGCCTCGCCGAGCACCGCGTACTGGCGGCTCTCGTCGGCCTCGGCCTTGCGGTCCACCAGGATCACGTCCCCGGGCTCGATCAGGGCCTCGGGCGAGGGCGCCCCGGTCGCCTGCTCGATCCCGGTCTCCACGAACTCTCCCGTGCGGGCCTTGATGACGGAGATCCGCCCGCTGGCCTGCGCGGTCGGGCCTCCCGCGGCGGCCAGCACCTGCATCAGCCCGGCGCGGCTGACGAGGGGATAGACCCCGGGGGTCTTCACCTCGCCCAGCACGAACACGCTCGTCCCGAGCGCGCCATACTGGCGGACCGTGATCGAGACCTGCGGATGCTTGAGGTACTTCCTCAGCCCCTCTTGCAGGCTGGCCTGGAACTCGCTCAATGTCAGGCCGGCGGCCTGGACTTCGCCGAGCACCGGGAACGAGATCGTTCCGACCCCGTTCACCTGGCAGTCCTGGCTGAACTTCTCCTGACCCCAGGTGGAGATGGAGAGGACGTCGCCTGAGGCGATGCGATAGGTCTGGGACGACGCGATCGGAGGCGCCGGCGTTCCAGGCGCGCCTCCCAGGGAATCGCTCCCGGCCGCGGCGAGCGCGGTCGGCAGCAGCGCCGCGATGAGGATGAGACTCCAGCGCGCGCGAATACGGCATACCCGTCTCACTTGTTTGCCTCCTGGATCGCGTAACTCGCGGGTTGGGTAGGGCCGGGGACGGCTGACCCCGGGGTGAGGCGAACCGACACTTGGTCTTCGGCCACGCGGCGTCGCCGGCGGCGCAGGCCGGAGACGAGCGCGAGGAGGGGACTCTCCCCGGCGAGGAGGGCGAGGAGCGCAATCTCCACCCCCACCGCCAGGACTCCGTGCCCGGAGTGCGCGAGCAGCGCCGCGGGCGCGGCCAGCAAGACTGTAATGAAGTAGACCGCCGCCGCCACCCCGCGGGGACGGAGCCCGGCCGCCTGCAGCCGGTGTGGAAGGTGATCGCGGCCGGCCGACTCCAGCAACTCACGAAGACCGCGCGTGCCGGCCCGGTAGCGGCGAACGTGTACGAGGAAGAGATCCCAGATCGGCACGGCCAGCGGCAAGGCCGCGATCCAGGCCTGGTGCCAGGGTGGCGCGCCGCGGCTGCCGGCGATGGCCAACCCCCCCAGGAGAAAGCCGATCAGAGTGCTCCCGGCGTCCCCGAGGAAGATGGAGGCAGGGGGGAAGTTGAACGCCAGGAAGCCCCCACACGCCCCGAGCAGCGCCACGGCCATCAGCGCCACCGCGAAACGCGCGTGAGCCAGCGCGACGACGAAGAAGGCCGCGGCGGCGATGGACGCGCAGCCCGCGCACACCCCATCCGCGCAGTCC
>CAZUGW010000342.1:0-3990 GCA_964620055.1 uncultured bacterium | reverse complement strand
TCGGCGACCTTGTCCGGATGGCCCTCCGTGACCGATTCCGAGGTAAAGAGAGAGTGCTTAGATGCCATTCTATCGAGGCCTTTCTGGATGATATTAGTGAGCGCGCGCGGCGATCAGGCCGGCAATCGCGTCCAGTATCTTTTCTGCAAAGGTGCGCTTATCCATTTCCGACAATTCCTGCTGATTTCCATCCGGAAACAGCAGCCAGCCGGCATTGCGATCGGCGTCCATCCCCACGCCGGGGCGGGAGACGTCGTTGGCGACGATCAGGTCGGCGCGCTTGGCCTTGAGCTTCTTGCGGGCGTTGGCGAGCAAGTCCTGGGTCTCCGCGGCGAAAGCGACGACGAGTTGGTCCGGGTTCTTGCGGTGGCCACATTCGGCGATGATATCGGTGCTGGGCTGCAGTTCGAGGGTCAGCCCGGCCGTGGCGCGCTTCAGCTTGCTCTTTGCGGGGACGGAGGTATAGTCAGCCGGGGCCGCAGCGCCGATGACAACATCTGAGCCGGGGAAGTGGGCCAGCACCGCGTCGAGCATCTCGCCCGCGGTCTCCACGCGCACCACCTGGCAGCCGGGGGGATCGGGCAGGGAGGTGGGGCCGGAGACAAGCGTCACCGCCGCGCCACGCCGGGCCGCGGCCGCGGCGAGCGAGTAGCCCATCTTGCCGCTCGCGGGTGGGGCCGGCGGTGACCAAGACACGCAGGCCGGCGAGGTCGCCCTTCGCCAACAGTTCCACCACGGCGGCGACGAGGCACTCTGGATCGGCCAGCCGCCCGCGCCCGACCTCGCGGCAGGCGAGCCAGCCGGCCTCGGGGTCAATGATGTGGGCGCCGCGGGAGCGAAGCAGTTCCAGGTTCGCTTGCGTCGCCGGGTGCTCGTACATGCGCGTGTTCATGGCCGGGGCGATGAGCAGCGGCCCGCGCGTGGCGAGGGCGAGGGTGTAGAGAAACTCGTCGGCGATCCCATGCGCCAGCTTGGCGATGGCGTTGGCGCTGGCCGGAGCGATGAGCACGGCGTCAGCGCGCGAGGCGAGGGAGATGTGCTGGACGTCCCACTCGCTGGGGTCCTCGAACATGTCGGTGATGACGGGGTTGGCGCTGAGGGTGCGGAGGGTGACGGCGGTGACGAACTGGAGCCCGCCGCGGGTGGCGGTGACGTGGACGTCCGCGCCGAGCTCGGTGAGGCGGCGGACGATCTCGGCGGCCTTGTAGGCGGCGATGCTGCCGGTGACCCCCAGGACGATGGTCCGGCCGGCAAGCGGCTGCGCGGTCTTCTCGGTCTGCGGCTCAGTCACGGGTTCCCTCACCCAAGGCGGTCAGGTCGAGTCTCCCCACGCGCCAGCGCTCGGCCTCCAGAATGGCCAGGAAGCGGCCGGCGGCGCGCTCCACGTCATCGTTGACGATGGCGTAATCATACTCTTTGAGGCAGGCGATTTCCTGCTGCGCGACGTCGAGGCGGCGCTGCTGGGTCTCCTCGCCATCACTTCCTCTCCCGGCCAGGCGGCGGCGAAGCTCCTCCACGGAGGGCGGAAGCATGTAGATCAGCACCGCGTCGGGGCGAGTGCGGCGGACCTGCATCGCCCCGTTCACCTCAATCTCCAACACTACATCGTAACCGCAGGCCAGTTGCTGGTCAACCCATTCCCTCGGGGTGCCATAGCGCTGGTCAAGGTAGGCGGCCCATTCCAGCAGGGCACCGCCGCGCACCATCGCCTCGAACTGCTCGGGGGTGCGGAAGAAGTAGTGCTCGCCCTCGACCTCGTCCGACCGCGGCGGCCGAGTGGTGACGGACACCGAGCGGCGGAGGCGGGCCGCGGTCTCGCCAGGAGCGGCCATCGCCTGCGCGACGACCGTACCCTTTCCTACCCCGGAAGGGCCGGAGAGCACGACCAGGAGACCGTGGGGCGGCGCGATCAAATCTCCACCCACTTGATGCGCATGTCCACGTCGCGAATGCCGGGGACCCGGCGGATGATCGCTTCGATGATCTCGAACTCCTTCTTGTAGTCCCAGATGCGGTTCTGGCGGGTGCACTTCAACTCCCCACCGAGGTAGGCGACGCCGTGCAGGACGACTACCTCCAGCTTCTGAGTGTAGAGTTCCCGCCGGATAATCTCACTGCGTACCTTCCTGGCGAGCCGCGCGTCATCGGCCTTCATGGTGCGTCTCCTCCGTCGCCAACTCTGGCGGGCGTGGGTACGCCCGCCCTACAGTGCCGGGGCCACCGCGACCGGGAAATCGGCCAGTCCATGATACTCCCTGGACCCCCGCGATACCAGCCTCACGGCGAGGTGATGGTTGCCCGGGTGCCTCGGGACCAGGTCCAGCACGATTCGCCGCGTCTCGTGGGGCGCGAGGTCGGCGTAGATATAGGCCTTCCACTCGCCCAAGTCCTCCCTGGCGTCGGCCCGCGGCAGCGTGCCGACCAGATCGAAGTTCCGCAGCGAAGCCTTGCTCAACTCCAGCCAGACGCCGCCGACGGTGTAGTCCGCGGTGTTCCTGATCTCCGTGGTGACAACGTAGGGCTGGCCCACCCTCGCGCCGCGAATATCGGCTTCGACTGACAAGCGCAGGTCAGCCTGCGGCGTTGCGGGCGGGATCTCAACCGGTCGCAGGAACTGGAGGAAAGAGTACGCCAGCACCAGGACCGCAACCATCCCCACGATCAGCGCCGGCCACACGCTGCGGCGGGGCGCTAACACGAGTTCGCCCGGGGTATGCTGATCGCACGGCGGGGTGGAGTCTGCGCTCGCGTCGAAGACCCCTGCCACGGCCGGGTTGGTACACACCCCCAGTTCTGCATTGAACCACTGGCAGTAGCCGCATTTGGCCAAGTTATCCTGACAGCCGGCGCAGAACGGGTAGTCCGCCGCGGTCGTGCTGGTCAAGGCCCCGCACTGAGGACACCTCACCTGGGGCAAGGGCACAGCCTCCTAACGTCTAGGGGAATTATAGTGGGGGGGAGGGGGAATGGTCAAGGCGGAGGGAAGGGGCCAGGGGCCGGGGGCCAGGGAAGCGGGGACAGGGCACTACGCGCCTGTCTTCTCGCGCACTACGGCAAGGACACGGGATACGACTTGCTCAATGGTCAGGCCGCCGGTGTCCACGGTGACGGCATCGGGGGCGGCCTTGAGGGGGGAATGGGCGCGGGTGGAGTCGCGGAGGTCGCGCTCCCGTAGCTCTGCGAGGACGGAGGAGAGGTCGCAGGCGAGGCCGCGCTGTTTGAGCTCGAGGCAGCGGCGGCGGGCGCGCTCCTCGGGTGGGGCCACCAGGAAGATCTTCACCTCGGCGTCGGGTAGGACGACGGTCTGGATATCGCGCCCCTCCATCACCACGCCGCCCTCGCGCGCCATTTCCTGCTGGAGCGCGACCATGCGCTCTCGCACCGCGGGAATCTCGGAGAGCTGCGAGGCGAGCTGGCCGAGCTCCGGGGTGCGGATCTCGTCGGTGATGTCCACCCCGTCCACGAGGACCTGATTCCCACCTTCGTGACGCGGGACGAGCTGGATCGCGAGTTGGCCGAGCAGCTTCACCGCCTCCTCCGGCTGGGCGGCGGTGAAGCCGCGACCTTGGGCGGCCCAGGCGAAGGCGCGATACATCGCGCCGGTGTCAATATAGGTGAAATCGAGGCGCGACGCGACGAGGCGGGCGATGGTGCTCTTGCCGGCCGAGACGGGGCCGTCTATGGCGAGGCGTGGCCTCACTTGCCGTACACCTCTTTCGGATCGAAGACACGCTCACCGATGATCTCGAACTCCTCCCCTACCGCGCGCCGGAAAAAGCACGAGACGTAGCCCTCGTGACAGGCCGCGCCGCCGATCTGCTCGATCTTCATCACCACCGCGTCGGCGTCGCAGTCTACGAGGATATCCTTAACCAACCGGTAATTCCCGGAGGTCTCGCCCTTGGCCATCACCTTGCCATGAGAGCGGCGAAAGACATGCACTTTGCCTGTCTCCAGGGTCTTCGCCAGGGCCTCGCGGTTCATGTAGGC
>CAZUGW010000341.1:0-3991 GCA_964620055.1 uncultured bacterium | reverse complement strand
CAACTCGCGTGCAGACTCGCGAGGGTCTGCTTCAGGAGTTCGGCGCTGGCGCGAACCGCCCTGTGCTCTTCCTCCGCCAAACCTGTGTCCACGCGTTCGATCACGCCACGCCGGCCGACGCGGGTGGGGAGGCTGAAGGCCACGTCGCCGTAATCATCCCCGAGATGCACGGTCGAGACCGGGAGGATCGCGCCCGTGTCGCCGAGGACCGCCTCCACCACCTGGCGGATGGCCAGGCCCACCGCGTACCCCGCGCCGCCTTTCAGTCGGAGGCACTCCGCGCCGGCGGTGCGGGTGGCCGCGAAGGCCTCCTGGGCCAGCTCCTCGGAGTAGCCGGGGAGGGAGGTGATGGGACGGTCCTCATCGCGCAGCGAGCTGAAGATGGGGACCATGGAGTCGCCGTGTTCGCCGAGGATATACCCGTGGAGGCGAGATGGGTCTACGCCGAGGCGCTCGCCGAGGAGGGAGAGGAAGCGCTGGGTGTCGAGCACGGTGCCCAGCCCGAGGGTGCGCGCCTGGGGCCAGCCGAGTTCGGCGACCGCGAGGTAGGTGAGCACGTCCACGGGATTGGTCACGACGAGTAGGATGGTCTCGGATGAGGGGTTGTGCTGCTTCACGTTGACGACGATGTCGCGAAACAGCGCGGCATTGCGCGCGAGCAACTGGAGGCGGGATTCGTCGGGGCGGCGGCGCAGGCCGGCGGTGACTACCACCACGTCCGAGCCAGCGGTGGCGGCGTAGTCGCCGGCAACGATGCGCGGGCCGCCGACGGCGGCGCGGCCGTGGGTGAGATCGAGGGCTTCGCCCATCGCCATTTCCAGATTCAGGTCAACGAGGACGATCTCGGCGCAGGAGCGGCCGAGTTGGAGGGCGTAGGCGGCGTTCGAGCCGACGCGACCCGCGCCTCCGATGATGCTGACTTTCGCGTTCACGAAGTACCTCCGAGAGTGGTGGTGAGCAAGTCGAGGGATCAGTCCGCGGGATGTTCCCAGTACAGCAGGCGGCCGCAGTTATCGCACGTGAGGCCTCCCCGGCCGGTGCGCACTTCCTTCAGCAACTCCGAGGCGAGGGCGATGCGGCAGCCGGGACAGGAGCCGCCGTTTACCTTCACGATTCCGAGGTTGTTCTGCCGGAGGCGGATCTGCTCGTAACGCTTCAACAAGCTCGCGGTCACTCCCGTGGCCAACTCGGCGCGGCGCGGCTCCAGTTCCGCGATCTGATCGCGCAACGTCTGGCTTTTCGCGGCGTAGTCCGCGAGGATCGTCCCCAGATCTTGCTTCCGGTCGGCGAGCTCCTGCTGGCGGAGCGCGATCTGGGAGCGCTGGGCTTCCAGCGTCTCCATCAGCTCGAGCTCGCGGTCCTCCAGCTTGGTGATCTCCCGATCCAACATGCCCACCTCTTCCTGGAGGTCGGAGAGCTGGCGGGGGTTGCGCACGGTGCCGCCGTAGAGCTGGGACTCGAACTTGCTCTTCTTCTCCTGGAGGGTGGCAATCTCCAACTCCAGCGCGCGCGACTCGGCCTCCGTGCCGTGGTGGCGATTGAGCATGGTCTTGTACTCGTTCTCGGCGGCCGCGAGCTCGACCTTGAGCTCCGCGCCGGTGTTCAGCTTGGCGAGCTCGGCCCGGAGGCGCGCCAGGTCCGCATCCACTTGTTGCACCTGATACAGAACCGCCAGTTCATCGCTCACTACAGCACCTCGGTTCGTGATTTTCAGGGGGTTGGTTCTCCGGTCGCGCCTCCCGCTCCTGCACGGCCGCGCGACAGGGCGGCGGAGGAGGATGTAGAAGAAACGCGCCATGACATCGCCCATCGTGGGGATCACGGCCGACGATCTCACCGGCGCGGCCGACACCGCGGCGGCCTTCGCGCGCCCCGGCGCGCCGGTCGGGGTGTCTCTGGATCTGCAACCTCCCGCCACGACCATGGAGCGGCGTGTCTTCGCCGTCAGCACGAGCACGCGCGGCGCTGCAGCGGATGAGGTCTTCGATCTGGTGTCGGAAAGCGCCAGCAATCTGCGCATGGCCGGCGCGACGCTGGTCTTCAAGAAGGTGGACTCCAACCTGCGGGGCAACGTGGGCGCGGAACTGGCCGCGGTGCTCGACATCCTGGGCGGGCCGATTGTGTTCGCTCCCGCGTTCCCGGCGCGGGGACGCACCACGGTCGGCGCGACGGTGCTGGTCGACGGCGTACCAGTGGCCGAGACCGAGATGGGCCGCGACCCGGAGGCGCCGGTGACGCACTCCCATATCATCGAATTGCTGCAGCATCAGCGACCGGGCCTGCGGGTCACAACGTGCGGGCTGGACGTCGTGCGCGCGGGGGTGGAGGCGGTGCGCGCGCAGTTCCGCCCGGGCATTATCGTGGTCTGCGACGCGGAGACGGATGACGATCTCGATGCGATCGCCGAGGCGATCCTGTCCCACTCGCTGCTGCCGACGGTGGCGGGATGCGCGGGCCTGGCGGGCGCGCTGGCGAGGCGGCTGATGGGGGAGCACGCGCCGTCGGCCTGGCCGACGGAGTCGGCCGGTCCTGTGCTGGGAGTGCTGGCGAGCGCCAGCAGCAGCTTGATGGAACAGGCCCGCTACGCCGCCTCCCAGCGCGACCTCGCGGTCGTGCCGTTCCCATGCGAGAAGCTGACCTGGGAGGAGGAGCCGGTCGGGGAGTTGGCCACGGCGACGGAGCGCGCGGTGGGCGCGTTGACGGCGGGGAGGCATACGCTGCTCTACGCCGCGGGGAAGCTGCCCGAGGTCACGCGTCCCGTTGACCTGGTGGTCGAGCACCTGGCGCACCTCGCCTACACGGTGATCCGGCAGGCCGCGCCGCGAGCGCTGCTGGTCGGGGGCGGGGCGACGGCGCAGGCGGTGCTGGGCGTGTTGACCGCGCACGCGATTGAGGTGGACGAGGAGCCGTTGCCGGGGATCGCGGCCGGCCTGGTGGTCGGAGGCGAGTTTGCGGGGCGGCCGATCGCGCTCAAGCCCGGCGCCGCCGGCAGGAAGGAAGCGGTCGCGGAGCTACTGCGCTATCTCGCGCGGCGCGCGGCCGCGGTGGAGGGGAAGTGATGACACAGCGTCCTTTGCTCGCCATTACCATGGGAGACCCGGCCGGCGTGGGGCCGGAGGTGATCGTGGGCGCGCTGGCGCGCCGGCGCGTGCGCGCGGTCTGTCAGCCGCTGGTGATCGGAGACGCGCGGGTGATGGAGCGCGCGGCGGAGTCGCTCAGCCGACCCTTTCGCGCGCAGGTGGTGGAAACCGCGGCCGACGCACGCCGCTTCCCGCGGCGCATCTGCTTGCTTGATCTTCACAATGCCGATCCCGACGCAATCGTCCTCGGCCACGTGAGTCCTGCCGCGGGACGGGCCGCGGCGGAATACATCGAGAAGGCCGTGGCGCTCGCCCTCGCGGGCGAGGTGGCAGGAGTGGTGACCGCGCCGATCAACAAAGAGGCCTTGCGGCTGGCCGGGGTGCCGCACCCGGGGCATACGGAGATGCTCGCGGCCCTCTGCGGCGTGTCCGAGGTTTCGATGCTTCTGGTGCACGGCGAAATGCGCATCGCGCACGTAACCACGCATGTCTCGGTGCGGGAGGCGTGCGCGCGCATCACCCAGGAGCGCGTCCTCGCGGTGATTCGACTGGTGGATCGGGCCTTGCAGCAGATGGGCCGGCCGCGGCGGCGCATCGCCGTGGGCGGCTTGAACCCGCACGCGGGGGAGGCGGGGCTATTCGGCGGCGAGGAGCTTCACCGCATCATCCCCGCCATCGAGGACGCCATCTCCGAGGGGATAGACGCCGTCGGTCCGCTGCCGCCCGACACCGTCTTCGCCCTCCAGCGCGCGGGCGAGTTCGAGGCGGTGGTGGCGATGCTGCATGATCACGGGCATATCGCGATCAAGACGGTGGGCTTCACCCGCAACCGCGCGGGGCGCATGACCACCGCGGGCGTCAACGTCACCCTCGGCCTGCCTATCATTCGCACGTCTGTGGATCACGGCACG
>CAZUGW010000340.1:2623-4048 GCA_964620055.1 uncultured bacterium | reverse complement strand
GGTGGCCGGCGCGTTCCTGTGCCTGACCGCCTTCATGGTGATCGTGCTGAAGGACGAGATGGTGGCCCGCCTCGGCGAGGCGAAGATTGAAATCGCGGCCGGGAGGCTTCGCTTCCATCACCCCGGCGGCAAGATCGAGCAGGTGGACCTATCAAGCATCGAGAGCGTGGAGTTCGGTCGCGATGAGGCCACTCCCACCCTCGCCATCGTCTCGCCCGACCGTGTGATCCACATTGTGGGCCTCTGCACCGAGGAGGAACGGGCCTGGGTGCGGGATACCGTGGAGGCGGCGATCCTCGCGGCGGAAGGTGATGCCGCGATGGAGGGCGTGGGACGCCCGGTGGCCCCTGGCGCTCCGGCCTAGAGCGGTGGCGCCGGCAGGTTGAACGCCCGCTTGACGTAGACCGCCATTTGATCTCGCGTCAGGATGTGCTCCGGGTGATGGAGGCCATCGGGGCAGCCGCGGGTGACGCCGGCAAGCTTGATGTACTGGACGTACTTGCGCGCCCAATGCTCGCAGGGGGTGCAGCGGCGAAGAGGCGAGGTGGCTGCGCTAGCTGTTGTTCGCGTGGAGGTAATCGCGCAGCACGACGAGGACGACGTCACGGACCGTACGCGCGAGGTCAAGCACGGCGCAGGCCTCATCGTGCGTCACGTCAGGTTGGTCTCCGGGATAGCGCACCTCAGCAGCTTAGAGCGTGAGGATGATCGCATCGCTCAACGAATCCGCCAGGGCCCCATCCCCGGTGCGAATCAGACGGAGGAGACGTTCCAGGTCATGGGTCTTCGGAAAAAGGACGTCATGCCGGGTAAGGAGCGCCTTCAGGTACTTCTCGGCCGCCTGTTGGCAATGAAAGGGATGACACCGGAGTGGACTGCTCCTTCGGATAGTAGGGACTCGGCCGCGGCCAGGTCGGCGTCCGCCTTGTGAAGCCACTCGGAGACGAGACGCCGCAGAGCCTCATGGGGAGGCTTCATAGATGACTCGGCCATACTTGTTTGCGGGATAGGCGATTCCGCCGACGACATTCTTGCTGTCTTCGAACCACTCCCGGGAGATGAAGAGAATGTCGAAAGGATACTCGATTTCGCTCAAGGCCCGTCGGATGCGCAGGTATTCCTCTCGTCGGTCGAACTGGCCGGGTTCAACAATCAGCAGATCAATGTCGCTGTCGGGCGTCATCGCGCCCGCTGCGGCCGAGCCGAAGAGGAGGATCTTGTCCGGGCTGGCGACGGAGAGCACCCGGTGGACGATCTGCTCCACCACGCCCTGGGGCAGGCGGCGAAGCGACGAGAGCTCGGGTGAGTAATAACCGTCGACAAAAACCACTCGGATGACTTCAGTCATTCCCAGACTGAAGCGCTCGACTCTGTCCGGCGCGAGCCTGCCGGACTCAAAGGGAGCAGGCTGAAAAGGGATTTTCG
>CAZUGW010000340.1:0-2613 GCA_964620055.1 uncultured bacterium | reverse complement strand
CACGCCCTGGGGCAGGCGGGCCGGATGTTTCCGCGCCGCTCGTCTGGTCCCGATTCCTGATGACTGAGGCTGGGTCATGCTACGCCACTCGCGCCAATCCAAGAAAATTCGCGCGTCGGTATTCTACCATAGCCGGAGAGTGGCTTCCAAGCAGCGCGCGGGGCGAGGTGCCAATCACGGATGATTCGCGACCAGCACGTACGCGCCGTCTTGCCTAACCACGTGGAACCGGCAGTGCGCTTTGGTCAACTCGGGGAGCACCTCCTCGTACGTCAGCGCGGTGACCGGCCGGGGAGGGGAGAGGAAGGCGACTAGCTCCTGCGGGTCCCACTCGCCCAGGTCCACGAGCGGGCGCTTCAGGTAGAAGATGGTGGAGTTGCGCTTGGCGTAGTACACGCCGAAGGGCTCGTTGGCCGGCAGCGTCGCGGCGGCATAGACGGCCAGGTTCCTCCGCGGCTGGGCCTGGATCAGCGCCCAACGCTCCTTGAACCAGCCGATGTGTACGATGCCAGCGATGAACATCCCCGCGGCCAGCGCGGGCACGACGACCGCGCGCCTCCACCGCGCGGCGACCGCCGCCGTGAGAAAGCTCACCGCCAAGGCCCCGAGCATGATCGCCGGCGCGATCCCCGGCGTCCAGCCGTCGAAGCGCGCCAACGCCCTAATCGCGAACGGCGGCAGCGTGACCGCGATCACCACCCCCGCGGCGGCCGCCGCGCCGACCAGACCGAGGAGGGCGAACGATAACACAGATGACGCCCCCTCCCTCTCCGCCGCGCCAGCCACCCGTCCAGCCACGCCCCCACGAGAATCGCAAGCGGCGGAAACGCCGGCGCGAGGTAGTGCGCGAGCTTCGACTTCGGGATCGAGAAGAGGACGATCACCGCGAGACTCCACCAGGCCGAGAAGCGCAACACGTGCTCTCGCTCCGATTGCCGGAACGCATGCGCATACGCCGCCGGCAGAAACGCCGCCCACGGGAGGAAGAAGACCAGCAAGTAGCGCACGTTGCCCCACCACGGCTCGGTGCGCGCCAGTTGCCCTCCGATGTGCCCGAGGTGCTCCCCGATGAAGAAGATCGTCCAGAACTCCGGGTGGACGCGCAGTTCGTAGAGATACCACGGCGCGGCCACGGCCAGCATCAGCGCCAGACCGGGGAGGAGCTGGCACTCGCGCAACGTCGTCTTTAGTCGCCGCGCGGTGATGAGATAGGCCAGCAGGCCGACCACCACCACGCCCGTCGGAACCGGCCCTTTTGCGAGCAGGGCGATCCCGAACAGAGGATAGGCGGCGAGGTAGTACCATCGTCTCCGGCCCCGCGGGGCCTGGGGCGCGAGGAAGAAGAGGAACATGGCCGCCGTCACGGCCGCGGTGAGCGGGATGTCTATGGAGGCGTCGCGGGCGATGTCTATCCACATGTAGTTCAGCGCCAGAGCCAGGCCGGCGAGGAACGCGGCCCGCCGATTCAGCGTCTTGGCCGCGAACCAGTAGGTGAGCAAGACAATCGCCGTGCCCAGAAAGGCGGAGGGAGCGCGCGCGGCGAATTCTGTCGTGCCGAGGAAACGGAACGAGGCGGCGATGATCCAGTAGATCAGGATCGGCTTGAGCAGAAACGGCGCGCCGTTGTAGTACGGCGTCCCCAGATCGCCCCTCGCCAGCATCTCTCGCGCGCCGGCGGCGTAGTAGGCCTCGTCGAAGTCCTCCAGGGGAGTGAGGCCCAGCCGCCAGAAGTAGAGGACGGCGCAGAGCAGCACCAGCAGGAGAGGATACAGCCACCGATGCCAGTCCGATCGCGGTCCGGAGTGCGATGATGAACTCTGCGTTGCCTGCGCCTCAGACGCCATGACCCTGTCCTTCGTCTATCCTGTCTACAATGAAATCGAGAACCTGCCGCGGCTCGTCCCCGAGACGCAGCGCATCGCCGACGGCCTCTGCTCGGGCTACGAGATCGTGCTGGTGGACGACGGCAGCACGGACGGCAGCGGCCCGCTCATTGACCAACTCGCCGCCCAGTATCCCTGCGTCCGCCCGGTGCATCACCGGCGCAACCGCGGCCTCGGCGCGGCCATCATCACCGGCCTCGCCCACGCGACAAAAGACCTAGTTCTCTACATGGACTCGGATTTCCCTGTGAGTTGGCAGGATGCCCGCGCCCTCCTCTCCGACCTCCCGCCCGAGGCCGACCTGCTGATCGGCAATCGCCTCGGCCGGGCGGAGGGGCCGCGCCGGGAGATCATGTCGTGGACGTACAATCGCCTGATCTGCTGGGGCTTCGGGCTGAAGGTGAGGGATGTGAACTTCGCCTTCAAGCTCCTCCGCCGCTCCGTGCTCCAGCAGATGCGCCTTCGCAGCGAAGGCTCCTTCATTGACGCGGAAATTCTCCTCGAGGCGCGCCGCCTCAAGGCGCGGATCGTCGAGGTGGGGATTCAGTACCATACCCGCGTCGCCGGCCAATCCACCGCCGCCAGCAACGCGGTAGTGTTGCGCATCCTCGGCGAAATGTGGCGCTACTGGTGGCGGCTGCGCACCGGCAAGACCGGCCCGGCCCGGCTCATCATCAACGCCGACGACTTCGGGCTGTGCGAGGAGGTGAACGAGGGCATTGTACGGGCC
>CAZUGW010000339.1:1636-4055 GCA_964620055.1 uncultured bacterium | reverse complement strand
ACCTTCCGCCTGGCGAAGGAAGAGGGCCTGTTCGTGGGCCTCTCCTCCGGCGCGGCGGCCTGGGCGGCCATCCAACTCGCGCATCGGCTGGAGAACAAGGGGAAGCTGATCGTGGTCGTGTTTCCGGACAGCGGGGATCGGTATCTGAGTACGGCGTCGTTCCAGGCGGTGCTGAACGGGTAAGGGGCCAGGGGCCGGGGGCCAGGGGCCAGGGCCCGATTGGACTCTTCTCTTCTTCGATTCCAGGCAGTATGATGTGGGCCGATCTCACTTCCTAGGGGAGAGAGGGAGAGCGGGTTGGCACGGCTGGGCAGATATTGGCGGAGGCTGAAGCGCACGCTGCGCCCCCGGCCGCCCTGGGGCGCGGAGGACGCGCCGTGGGGCCGCGAAGTTCGCCAGTGCCAGGAGATCATCACCCAGGCCTCCCCTCACCCCCACTATCTGGCGGCTTACCGAGACCAGGAGGCGTGGTACTGGCACCACATCGCCCAGTGGATCTACGCCGACGCGCAGGAGATACGCGCGGCGCGCGGCCTGGATATCGGATGCGCCTATGGCACCTTGGCGCTGTACTGCCGGCGGGTGTTCGGCTGTGAGATGCACTGCACAGATTTCACCGACCGGTTCTTCACGCCCGCGCTGGCGCGCGCGCACGGTCTCATCTTCGCTCAACACAACATCGAGCTGGACCCGCTTCCCTGGGACCCGGGATTCGACGTGATCGTGTTCACGGAGGTGCTGGAGCACCTGAACTTCCACCCGGTGGCGACGCTCGCGAGGATCGCGGAGGCGCTAACGGAGGGCGGGCGATTGTACCTCAGCACGCCCGACGCGACGGAGTGGGGAAGGGTGACGAAGTACTATCGGAGTCTGCGCGAAATCCCCGCCCCGCGACGGGGGGCGGAGGTGATAGACGATCACGTCCATCATTACGACCGGGAGGAACTGGGCGAGGTGCTGGAGGCGGCTGGGCTTCAGGTCGAGCGCCTGGCTTACACCGAGGGTTCCGGCAAGCGGCACCTCAATGTCAGCGCGGTGAGGCGACGGCCAGCCGCGCCGACCGGCGCTCCTTGATTGCCGGCTACGGTCTCCGAACGCGCAGTTTGTGCTCAGTGAGTACGACGAAGCAGCCTCTCCAGGTCTCCACAGCTTCGTCTTGGAATACAGACTCGACCCTCGTCACCGAGTTCGACTCTCATGCCACGCTCGGCAGCTCCCTGACCGGGAGGTCCTCGGTGGCAGAGGCGGCCGCGAAGGCGATGGCAGCCCGCACGCCGTCCTCGGTCAGCGTCGGGAAATCGGCCAGAATGTCGGCCATAGTGGCGCCCTCGGCCAAGCTGGCGAGCACGGTCTTCAGCGTGACGCGAGTTCCCTTGATGACCGGCTCGCCGCCGCAGATTCGCGGGTCACGAACGAGGTAGCTGGTGTAATCCATGTTAGTGCTCTCCGCCCGCTATTGTACCACTCACTCGCGCCCATTCCCAGGCCCGAGGGCCTCGCCTCAGGAGGACCGAACGACCTGCCGCGCGCCCCTCCGCTCCTTCACCTGGGACATGAACGAGACGATCTTCGCGTCACGGCTGGAGTCAATGAAGCCGTCGTAATCCAAGTTGAGGAAGGGGAGGTTGTCGTGGTCGCGGCGGAAGGTCTCGGAGAGCATGGAGACGGCGTTGCCGGGCATGCAGTTGAAGGGGATGACGCTGACGAGGCCGTCAATGCCGCGGTGGGCGAGGTCCACGGCCTTGCCGAGGGAGCAGATGGTCTCGCCGCCGAAGGAGGGGTGGACGTAGCGCGCGCCTTTCTCGATCACCTCGTAGGGGCCGATGTCGTCGAAGCCCTCAAGATAGGGCAGCGTGGCGGCGAAGAGGTGGTGCTCGTCGCGGGCGGCGACGTGGTCGAAGAGGCGGCGCGTGAAGTGCTGCTTGAACTCCGCGAACTGGGCCAGCTCCCGCCAGCGCTCCTTCGCGAGCACCGCGTCGATGCAGTTGGCGTAGCTAATGAACTCGGTCATGGGGGCGAGCCAGACCTCGGCCCCGGCCTGCTCCAGCTTGCGGATGATCTGCTGGTTGGAGCCGTCGTGGAGGCGGACGAAGAACTCGCCGACGAGGCCGATGCGCGGGCGCGTGCCGTCGCCCCGGCGGGGGACGGAGGCGAAGTCGCGCTGGGCGCGGCGCAGCACGTCCTCGATCAGTTCGGTGTGCCGACCGGTGGCGAAGCGAAACGCGCCGCCGCGGGACTGGAGGAGGCGGCGCTGTTCCGGCAGGAGGTCGCAGAGCTGCTGGAGGTGGCGCTCGAAGAGGCGGTCGCTCATGCCGTCCACCAACTCGTAGGGACGGGTGTGCATCCGCATCTTGTCCAGCATGTCGTGCGCCACCAGCCCGGCCCAGGCGACGAGCAGGAAGTGAAAGCCCAGGCCGCC
>CAZUGW010000339.1:0-1626 GCA_964620055.1 uncultured bacterium | reverse complement strand
CAGGGCCGGCGGCAAGGAAGCGGACGCGCGCACCCAGGCCGCCATCCGCGCTGCGACTGCCCAGGGTGACCAGCCCGACCTCGCCCAGGCCCATCTTGTCCAGGATGCGCTTCTGGAGCATGTAGTACATCCCGAAGCGGCACGGGCCCTCGGATTGACCCTGGAAGAAGGCCTCCCGTGAGGGATCGAAGTCCGGGGCGGAGACGCGCTCCAAGATATCTTGGGTGGTGACCAGCATGGGGAGGCAGACGTCCTCGGAGATGGCGCGGCGCGCCAGGTTCAGGCCGGGATCGGGGGAGCGGGGCACCACCGCCGCGTCTATGTCGAAGGCGCGTAAGGCCGCGGCGAGGGCCTCGGCCCCACGGGAGGCGTTGGGCAGCCAGAGGCGCTTGCCATCCAACTTGGTAACGGGCGTATCGTTGGTGCGGATGACAGCCTTGGTGGCCCCGTTCTTGCCGACGGCGGTGTCGGCGAAGGCCTCCATGCGGGTGATGACGCCGGCGTCAGCAGTGTGCTCGTCAATCTGCATCACGTAGCACGGCTCGCCGATCTCGTCCTTGAAGAACGGGTTGGCGAAGGAGTCGGGGCCGCAGGCGAAATAGGTGAGCACCACCGCGCGCAGGCGCGGGTCGCGGGAGATGAGGCGGGCGGCGGCGAGCTTCTTCTGGATCTGCCGCGAATAGGTGTTGGGCCAGGCGTCGGAGATGTCCTCCCCATCGAGCGGGAGGAAGTCCTGCGGGATGGCCAGGAGGCCCAGGTCCTGGATCTTCTTGCCGATGTCCATGTTGACCGCGGGATCGTACGTGGTGTAAGGCCGCCCCACTACCACGAAGGCGCGCTGGTCCGCGCCGAGGTTGTCGAGGATCTCGCGCCCTCTCTCCTCGATGCGCCGGCGGAAGTTGTGCAGGGCCTCCAGGCCGGCCGCGAGGGCGGCGTCCACTTCGGCCTGGCTCTTACCCAACTGCCGGCCGATCTCGCCGAAGACGACGCGGAGGTGACGCTCGCCGCGCTGAAAGAAGAGCCGCGGGGTGAGGAGCTTGGGGTTGCCGTTGAGGTGGAGCGCGGCGGAGATCACGTCGGGGCCGACCATCACGTAGGGGCAGGTGTGGCTCTGGCGGAGCGACGGGTTGGGCTGTTCGGTGTCGCACACCCCGGGGACGAAGAGATAGTCCACGCCGGAGGCGATCAACTGGGCCACATGCCCGTGCGCGACTTTGACCGGGAAGCAGGGCTCGCCCGCGACGGCGTTGAGGCCCTGGCCGATGATCTGTTTGTTGGTGGGCTGGGAGGGCACGACCTTGAACCCGAGCCGCTGGAAGAAGGTGCGATAGAGCGGGTAGTATTCGGCGAACATCAGCCCCCGCGGTACGCCGACGGTGGGCGCTCCCTCCGATGTCTCGGCGTCCGTTCCTTCCATCAGCAGCAGCTCGCGCTCCGCGAACAGATCGGGGAGGCCCTCGCCCAGGCCGCGCTTGTGGGCGCCGCTGTATTTCTCGCAACGGTCGTTGTAGAAATACTTCGGCCCGTCATCGAGCCGGAAGACGTTGACATCGCAGTGGTTGGCGCAGGACTGGCAGGCGAAAGAGGTGATCTCGTACTGCCCGTGCGCGATCTCCGCGAAGCCGC
>CAZUGW010000338.1:0-4085 GCA_964620055.1 uncultured bacterium | reverse complement strand
GAGAGCAGTTCCTTGTAGAGGTCGCGGGCCTGGGCATACTTGCCTTGCGTCTGGAGCTTCTGTGCCTGCTTCAGCTTGGCCGCGTCCACCTCAGTGCTCACGAAGACCTCGCCCCGCGCGTCCTCAAGTGAGGATTGGAGATTCCAGTCCGCAAAGACTTTGGGCTGGGCCTTGTCGCCGAGTTCGCCGAAGATGCGCCGCGCCGTCTGGCAATCGCCGGTGAACCAGGCGATCTGGGCGAGCAAAGTGCGATAGTAGTCTCGCTGGCACTCGGTCTCGGCCGCCTTGATGTATCCCTCGCACATCATCGTCAGGTTCTCGTATACGCCGTTCCACTTCCACACGTTCGACTTGCGCTCCGAGTCCTCCCAGATATCATAGACACTTTGCAGATACCAACGCGGTACGCTGGTGTCATATCGCCCCGTCTCCAGGCAGGCCTTGCCGACTTCGTACATCTTCTCGTGGCTCCCACCCCAGCGGGGACGCAGCGCCCAGAGCAGCTTCTTATAGGGCAGCCCGTGGTCCAGGTGCGCCGCGACGGAGCGCTCAAACCAGATGCGCTCTCGCGCCTCGTCCTGCGTCTGACCCAGCACTACATAGACCATCTGCCCCGGGGCCTCGGGGTAGTGGGGGTACTTCTGCCAGGCCTTCCGCAACAGCTTCTCCGCCTCCGCCAGGTGACTCTCGAACCCTTTCCACCCCTGCTCTGTTACCTCGCTAGCCCAGCCGGGTCCCCTCGCCTGCCAGGCCTCCTCGATCTCGCACCATCCCCCGATGAAGTCCACCAGATACGGGTGAGACTTTGGGTCCTTCTTGAGGCCCTCGTAGAGCTTCCGCCACTGCTTGTCAAAGGTGGTGTCCCACCGACCCAGCAGGAGGTCAATGTAGACGGTGGGCTCGTGGTCGGCCTCGCGGATCTCACTGCCGGCCTCGCCGGCCCACTTGACAGCGAGGTCGCGCCATCGGTCCACCTCTTTGTCCTTGTCCAGCTTGTCGCAGAGTTCAGACAGCCTGGCGGCCGCGAACCAGGCCCGCGCGCGGGGATAGGGGGTCTTCTCGAATCCCTCCACGGCCCGACGCATAGCCGCTTCCGCCGGTACGATCTTGCCGAGATCCTGCAGCCGCGTGGCGTAGCAGTACAGCACCATGGGATCGGTGCAGCCCTGCTCCACCAGCGCCTTCCCCTCGGCCGCCAACTCCTCCTCCTTCGGCGGGTCGAGCTGGCAGGAGAACGACCGCGCGTTCCGGTCCAGGTAGCGGGTGGCGGCCTCGTCCCAGGCGGGGTCCTGCACTCCGACCTTCGCGTACGGTTCAACGATGGTGCGGCGGTTGAACTTCAGCATGTCACGCCGGTACTGGACGATGGTGTAGGCGTCCGGGCCGGCCGGGATCTTGATCGGATGCGGCCGCAGTGCGGCGTACACGCCGCCGGCCGCCGCGAGGAACAGCGCCACCAGCACGGCCACGATGAGACGGACCCGTCTTGCGTCACTCATAGGTTGCACCCTCCGTGAGATAACCCTGACCAGAAGATGTTACCACACCCGACCGAGGCTACCTTCTGTTCCGCAAGGGTGCACCAGGAAACGCGGTCCCTCTTGTGGATGGAGTGCGCTACTTCCCCGCCCACGCCGCCGACAGGTCGTTCCAGGCGTAGGGCGTGGTATCCAGTTGCGCCGTGTCGTACACATCCACCCCCGCCGGCCCGGCCGCGAAGGCCGCTTGCGCGGTCTGCGCGAGGAGGGAGCCGTCCAGCCCGCCCGCCCCGAAGTCGGACAATTCGAGGTGGGCGCTCAACTGCGCCCGCCCCGCCACCCACGCCTGCGCTTGCTGCGTCGCCACGGTGGTCCACGCGGGGGTGAAGGTGCGGGAGTCGTTGTACACCGCCAGCCATTGCTGCCAGATCAGCTCGGCCACCAGCACGTCGGGCTTGCGTGTCGCGTCGCCGAGCACCGCGTCCAGATCGAACCCGATCGCGTCCCGCAGGTCCGCGTTGGCGATCAGCGAGCCGTCGCCCCAGGCCGTCAGCGTCTGGGTAACGTGGAACTCCCGGCCCGCGCGGTGGCACAGATCGCCGGTCTCCAGCAGAAAGTCGGTCATGGTTCCCGCGCGGTAGACCCGCCACTCGGGGCCGGGGTAGGGGCGGCCGGGATAGGTCTGCCGAAAGGCGTAGACATCGGCCGCGTTGTAGCAGGCGACATCGCCCCACTCCGCCACCTGCGGCTCCGCGATATCGAGGCCGTCCAGGGTTGGGTAGCGAGTCAGCAGGTCCTGGACGAACCCGCGCCACCAGACGCGGAAGTCGGGGTGCGCGACGCAGAGTCGGTATTGCAGCCATCCCGGCACATAGTCCCGGCCATAGTAGTCTTTCTCTCGCCATTCAGGATGGTTATCCCACACCTGCTTATGCTCCGGCGCGAAAATCCACGCGAGGACGCGAATCCCCCGCGCGTGGCAGGAGGCGAGCATCCGCCCCAGCAGGTCCTGGCGTCCCCAGTCCTCCATCACATTGCCCGGATAGGTGGTGTAGTACCGAGCGCCATAGACGTAGTTGTAAGCATAGAAGTACACGTCCGTCACCCCCTGACTCGCCCATTGGGCGGCCAGGGAGTCGGCGAGTTGTGAGGCGCTCGAGCCGTTGTAGTAGTACCCCGCGTCGAACCTGACCGCGTGGCGCGCCGAGGTAGTGGGAGTAGGCGGCAGACTCGGCTCGGTCGGGCGCTTTGACCTTCGGGCGGCCAAGGCCCCGGTGTCGGCGGTCAACGACAGGGTGGCCATGAGCATCCCCACCACGAGAAGCACGCGCGACTTCGTGGAGAATGGCATCCTGGAACTCCTCCCGGGTACTTGTTCCATAGACCCAGAGGGAAGCTGAGAGCGGATTCCAGGAACGCCACACGATACGCCGGAGGGAGAAAACGCGATGTGCCGGTTCCAAGACTCGCGTCGCGAAACCGTGCCATCGCAGTGTGGGTTTTAGAGGGGTTAGCTGCCTGGGAAGTAGGGGCAATCCGTGCCGTCGCACGTCTCGTTCTCCGCGCAGAACACGCACCGGCCCGCGTACTCCTCCGCCGGCAGCGCGAAGCCAATCGCGCCGAACTCGGCCTGCGCGAGTTCCAGCGCGGCGTAGCTGCTCTTCTTGCAGCACCGGCTGCCGCCGAGTTGGGCGAGGCGCGTTTGGAGGCGCGCGTGGAAGCTGAGGAGGCGTTCGCGGGCGTCGGTCGCGACGGGGGTGGAGCCGAGCAGGGTGGCGTAGGCCGAGGCGGCGCTGACGAGCGCGCCGCACGTCCCGAGGAAGCCGCAGGACCCTCCCGGTATCTGCCGACCGCGGTCTATCACCTCATCAATCAGCTCCTCGGAGATCGGATAGCCCGCGTTGCGCAGGGCCGTGAGCAGCAGCTCCCCCACCAAGACATGGTGCCACACGCCGTGCACCGACACGTTCTCCTGCGATCCGAGGAGGTGTTCGAGCATCGCGGCCGGCTCGGTCCCCTCCAGTTGCCGGGCGATGCGCACCGCCAGTTCCGTCATCATCTCGCCGGCCGCGCCCGCGCAGCACTCCGCGCCGGAGACCGCGGTGCGGAACTCCTCATAGGAGATGCGCGGCGGTTTGCGTTTGATCTTGCGTTCGCGCGTTGCCATGCTCTACTGCGCCTTGCCGCGCCACACGCTGCCGCCGAAGGTGGTGACGTAGATCGTGTCCGGGTCCTTCGGATCGAACTCCACCCGTTGCGCGTTGGAGAATGGGAAGGTGTCTAGCGAGCGCCATGTCACACCGCTGTCAATACTCAGCCAGAGAGACGGGCCGGGAGGGCCCTCAGTGAGGGTCATGTAGATCCACCCCGGCCGTTGCGGGTGGAAGTACGCGCCGAAGTGCTCCTGACCCTGCCGGGCGACGCGCTTCCACGTCTCGCCGCCGTCGGCGGTGCGCCATAGCCCGCTCTGCTCCTCGCCGCCGTTGGCCACGCCGACGAAGATGATCTTGCTGTCCTTAGGGTCAACCGCGAAGTCCTTGGGCCACCGGAAGCCGACCGAGGTGGAGATGCACTCCCACCTCTCCCCGCCGTCCGTGGAGCGATAGA
>CAZUGW010000337.1:1093-4093 GCA_964620055.1 uncultured bacterium | reverse complement strand
TCAGCACGTCGTCGTCGCCCGACTGGAGGGGAAGGTGCACGTGCTCCATCACCTTCGGACAGTCGCGGATGCACTCGATCAGGTCGGACGTGAAGTCCCGAGGATACGGCGAGGTGTAACGGATTCGCTCCAACCCCGGGATGCCGGAAAGCAGCCAGAGGAGCTTCGAGAACGGGACCCTGCCCTCCGCGAGGTTCTTGCCGTAGCTGTTCACGGTCTGCCCGAGCAGGGTCACCTCCTTGGTCCCCATTTCTGCGAGGGCCCTGACTTCGCGCACGATATCCTCGGTCGGGCGGCTCCTCTCGCGTCCGCGGGTTGTGGGCACGATGCAGAAGGTGCAGAACTTGTCGCAGCCGTATTGGATGGGGACGAAGGCTTTGAGTTTTGGTCGGTCTCCCGAATAGGTCTTATAGGTACCATTGGACTTATCTTGGGAGGGGAGGACCCTCTCCGGCACATCCTCCACGACCGCCCCCTTGCGCTCCGGCAGCTCCAGCCTCATACGGAACTTCCGAAGTTGAAGCGCCTCCTCCACCAGCCCCGGAATCGTCGAAATCTGGCCGGTGCCCACCACAAAGTCCACAAAGGGCGCGCGCTTATAAATCTCCTCGGCGCGAAGCTGCGCCATGCAGCCGCAGACGCCGACCACGATCTCGGGCCTCGTCCTCTTCAAGATTGCCAGCTCCCCGAGGAAAGAGAACGCCTTGTCCTCCGGCTTCTTGCGCACGCTGCACGTGTTGAGCAGCACGACCTGCGCTTCGAGCCGGCTATTGGAAGGGTGGAATCCGATCCGCTCGAGGTGCAGCGCGATTTGATCGCTGTCCTCTTCGTTCATCTGGCAGCCCCAGGTCTGAACGAAGTAAGTCCCGCGCTTGGCCGAGGGCCTTGCGGCGCCTCCTATCGTTTCGACGGATATCAGAGCGGTTTGCATGGAACCGTCCAGGAGCGAATAGCGTTCATGAATGGAGGCTCGGCGGCAAGGTCGTCGTTTGTTCGAGCCGCAACAGATTACCTTCGGGCCGGATTCAAGCCCATTGGTCCGGAACCTGCGAAAGTATAATCCTCGCCGTGAACTCGATAGTTCTCAACCGAATTTGCATATTTCTCGCCTGCGTAGGCGTCGTCGTCGCGGGCACGCTTAGCATGGGGCACATTTTTCACGTCGACGTGCCTTGCGGCGGCTCGAAGGGGTGCTTGAACGTGGCCTTGCACCCGACCTCCTATTGGTTCAACGGGCTGTTCGGCATGAGTGGCGGAATCCCGGTCGCCTTTTTTGGGCTCGCGATGTATCTGACGGTGCTTGGCACGGCGATTTGGAGAACGTTCGCAGCCCCCGATCGAGCGAAGCTGCTTCTAAATGCCGGGTTCGCGATGACGGGCGCAGGCGTCGTGATCAGCGCCTGGCTGCAGTACGTTTCGATCGTCGTGATCAAGGAGTTCTGCATCTGGTGCATGAGCTCGGCGATCACGGTTGCGCTGCTGTTCCTCGTTCATGCGCTGCAGCTGCAGGTCGAAGCGCCGAAAGCCGAAAGCGCTAGGCCCAAGACCGACAGGCTCGTGATCGCCGGATTTGCGGCCGCCCTTCTCATCGCGCTGGGGTTCCAATTTTACGTACTTCGCCATTCGCGAGTGATCAAGGCCGATCTGACGGGACTCGGGCAGAACGCGATCGAGCAGCTGGCCCCCGCGGACCTGCATTACATGGGAAATCCGGAAGCACCGATCACGATCGTCGAATTCGGCGATCTTGCGTGCGGAATGTGCAGGCGCATGCATCCGGTCCTCAAGGACTTCATCAGCAAGTCCAATGGAAAAGTTCGATGGGCGTACCGGCACTTTCCGCTGTTCATGACCCACCCCAACAGCCTACGCGCGGCGCTGTTGGGCGAATTCGCCGCGGAGCACAACAAGTTCTGGGACTATTTGGAGCAAAGTTACGCGCTCGACGAAGAGAGCATTAAGGAAATCGAGCCCTATTTCGGGATCCTGACGAATATGGGATTGAGCGTCGTCGAAGCCCGATCTGCATTGGAAAACGAAAACAGCCCAGCTTGGAACCGGGTCTATCGCGACCTGCAGGCCGCGGATAGGGCCGGGCTAAGGCTCACACCGATTTACTTCGTGCTCGCGCCGGGCGAGGAGCCCATGATCGTCCCTGGGGGCGAGCTGATCGACTACCTCTCTCAGAACCGCTTTCAGAAGATCATCAGGGGTGATGGCGGTTAGGCGCCGCCTTCCGGTGCTCGTCGCCATGTCCGGCGGCGTGGACAGCAGCGTTGCGGCAGCCTTGATGGTCAAGCGCGGCTTTGACGTGGTGGGCGTCACCCTTCAGATCTGGCAGGAGAGCCAAACGGACCCCCGTCACTCCGGTTGCTGCTCGCTCGGCGCCGTCGAGGACGCTAGGCGCGTCGCGAGGCTGCTGGGAATACCGCACTACGTCGTGAACTTTCGCGAGGAGTTCCGGCGGACGGTTATCGACGATTTCATTCACGAGTACGCCCGGGGGCGCACGCCGAACCCGTGCGTGCAGTGCAACCGGCACGTGAAGTTCGACTTGCTGCTGGTCAAGATGCGCGAGTTCGGCTGCACGCGGCTGGTTACCGGCCACTATGCGCGCATCCGCCGAGACAAAGCTTCGGGAAGGCATCGGCTCCTTCGTTCCCGAGGCGGAAAGGACCAAAGCTACGTGCTGTACATGCTCGGCCAGGAACAGCTGTCCGTCTCGATGTTCCCTTTGGGAGAACTACCGGACAAGGCCTCAACCCGAAAGGTCGCGCGGGAGCTCGGACTTCCCGTTGCGGACAAGCCCGATTCGCAGGAAATCTGCTTCGTGAGCGAGGCCGGCGGCTACCGCGAGTTCTTGCGCAAGGCAAGTCCCGGACTGGACAAAGCCGGCCAGATGGTCGCCGGCCTGGCCGATGTCGTAACCGCGCGGCGGGCAGGCGGTGACATAGCGCTTCACCAGCGAGCCGAACGGGCGATCGCCCAGGATCCGTCGCA
>CAZUGW010000337.1:0-1083 GCA_964620055.1 uncultured bacterium | reverse complement strand
CTCGGATTTCACGGTCGGCCAGAGACGCGGTCTGGGAGTCTCGGTCGGAAGCCCGCTCTACGTCCTGCGGATCGAGCCGGAAGTTAATCGGGTGGTCGTGGGAACGGACGACGAGCTTCTGGAGCGAGAAGTGCATCTGGAAGATCCCGTTTGGGGAGCGCTTTCACCCGAAGGGTCGGCACGAAGGGTGTGCGCCAAGATCCGTTACAACATGGCGCCGCTACCCGCCACTTTATGCGGCGGAGGGAACCCCACGATCGTTTTCGACGAGCCTGTCAGGGCGGTCACGCCGGGTCAGATCGCGGTGGCCTATCGTGGCGAGTCGGTGGCGGTTGGAGGAACCATCTCTTCGCGGAGGTGACGGGGAGTTTTGTCGCTCCTGGGGGCCGAAATCTTTCCACATGGGGAACCTTGGACCCGCAAGTTTGCGCCTGAACTTAGTAGAATGAGCGCACATTGATTTGAGGAGGCATTCCATGAGCGAAAACGAAGAGAAGAACGTCGTGATCTACCTGCTCGCAGGGGTCGGGTTGGGCGCCATTATCGGTCTTGCCGCGGGGATGCTGTTTGCCCCGAAGGCCGGTTCGGAAACCCGCGAGGACATCGCCCGGAAATTCAAAGAAATCAAGGGCAAGGCCGACGAGTGGGTGGCTGAGCAACGCACGAAGCGGCAGTCGAAGAACGCCGTCGAGGAGATCGGCGCTTAGCGGCAGGTTGTGATGGGCGGTTGGCGAATCGCTCTGTGGGCGGCCCTGGTTGGGGTCGCCCTTGTCTTTTTGTACTTGGTTCGCAGCATACTCCTGCCGTTCGTCGCGGCTCTGGTCATCAGCGTTCTGCTCGATCCGACGGTCAGAAAGCTCCGTATGCGCGGATACCCTCGCTGGATGTCGATCGGGATCGTGTTCATTGCGTTCTTCGGGATTCTGGGCGGTTTGGGGTACTGGCTGACCCCGGTCGTCGGCAGACAGATTTCCTCGCTTAAAGTGCTGCTCGAAGACTTCACGCAGCAGATCGGATCGACCAGCCCGCGCGACAACTTCTACCTGCGTTGGAACCCGACGGTCCAGGCGGCGCCGCCAGAGG
>CAZUGW010000336.1:0-4124 GCA_964620055.1 uncultured bacterium | reverse complement strand
TGGCTGGCGGAACTGCTGTGGCTCTGGGAGCGAGAGGAGGCGGTCCCGTGCGAGTTCGAGGTGCGAGAGGTGGCCGAGGAGCCGTGGCGCCTCTCCGCGCGCGTTCAGGGCGGGCCGACACCCGCGGACCAGCCCCACACCGGCGCGCCGATCAAGGCGGTGACGTATCACGGACTGCGCGTGTGGCAGGACGAGGAGGGGCTGTGGCGGGCGCAGGTGGTGTTTGATGAATGAGGGGCCAGGGGCCGGGGGCCAGGGGCCAGAGGGAGGGAGACGCCGCGCCGCGCGAGCATAGCCTCATTGAGATCGTCTTCCCTGGACCCTGGACCCTGAACCCCGGCCCCTGGCCCCTTTCTGGCCGTTTACACCCCCTCCCAAACATGGTATCTTACCTTCAGAGAAAGGAGGTGGTGTGCATATGTTATCTAACCTGGAGGTGGCTGTCCCCTAGGGTCAGCACCGTGGCACTAGGTGACGGCCTTCCTTTCTGAGGACAGTCACCTCGCGGGGCCCGCGAAAGCGGGCCCCCTTTTGTTGGCCGGGGCGAGGAGGGGCGACGGCGGACACGGGATCAGCGCGGCCGAATCCCCCAGAACTCCAGCGCGTCGGCGATGGGGATGCCGGCCTCGCGCAGGATGGCGCGCACGGTCCCGGTCTTCATCTCACCACTACCCCGAGAGCGTGGGACGGCGACGTTCCTACCCCGCGCCCCTGGCCCCCACACATTGTGCGGGCCTTCGTGGCGGAGTAGCCGCAGGCCGAAATGGCGCAACAGCGCCTCTACCTCGCGCGTGGATCGGGGAGGAACGCGGGCCATCGCTCAGGCGGCCGCTGGCAGTTGGCATCCGACCGGCGTAACCGAGGAGCGGAAGAACTCTATCGAGATCAGGTGGGGCTGGGGTTCGGTTTCCACGCTCAGCAGCATGGTGTGATACTCGACAACGACGTGCTCGCGTGGGACGTCCAAGAGCTCGGCCAAGTCCTCGGCCGGAATCGGTGACCCAAGGTCGTCGGCCTGGCCCAGTTCGACGGCGGAGGACACGCTAATCCTCAGGGCCTCTTTGAGCATCGCCCTGGCCTCGTCTGCTGAGGGTCCCTGCGAGCCGACATAGATCTCACAGGCGATGGACACCCAGGCGTCGTCATCCCGGACGAGGAGAAAGGTCAGAGGCACAGCGTATTTCTCTACCATTGGTCCACTCCTTCCGCGCGCCTCGGCGCGGCGGTGACTGTAATCTACCCGATCTTCAGCCGTTCCTCCAGCAGCCGGTTCACCAACTGCGGGTTCGCGCGCCCCTTGCTCTTGCGCATCACCTGGCCGACGAGGAACTTGAGGGAGTTCTCGTTGCCCTTGCGGTAGTTCTCCACCGCGTCCTGGTGCTCGGCGATCACCTCGTCCACGGCCGCGGTGAGGGCGGTCTCGTCGCTGATCTGCTTCAGGCCCAGTTCCTCCACCACCTGGGCGGGCGAGCCACCCGAGGCGACGAGGCGGGCGAAGACGGTCTTGGCGGCGGGGGCGTTGATCTCGCCCTTCTCCAACAGGGCGACCAGCTCCGCCAAAGCCTTGGGCGAGAGGGCGGTGTCGGCGGGGTCCAGGTTCTGATCGTTGAGCAGACGCAGGAACTCTCCCGTCAGCCAGTTCGCGGCGGCCTTCGCCGGCGCGCCCTCCTTCACCGCGCTCTCGAAGAGGTCGGCGAGAGCCTTGTCGCCGGTGAGGATGCCCGCGTCGTACTCGGAGAGCGCGTACTGCGCGATCAACCGGCGCCGCCGCTTCTCCGCGAGCTCGGGCAGGTCCGCCGTCACGCGCGCGATCCACGCCTCGTCAATCACCAACGGCGTGAGGTCCGGCTCGGGAAAGTAGCGATAGTCCATCGCCGTCTCTTTGGAGCGCATCGGCTCCGTGGCCCCGCGCTCCGGGTCCCAGAGGCGGGTCTCCTGGCGCAGCGGCTCGCCGCGGTCCAGGGCCTTGGACTGGCGCGCGATCTCGTAGGCGATGGAGCCGCTCACCGCGCGGAAGCTGTTGAGGTTCTTGATCTCCACCCGCGTGCCCAGTTCCGCGCCGGGGAGCGCCACTGACACGCTCGCCTCGAACCGCACCTGACCCATCTCCATGCGGGCGTGGGAGATGCCGAGATAGAGCAACGTGCTGCGGATGGCGCTCATGTAAGCCTCGGCCTGGGCCACGGAGTGCATGTCCGGCTCGGTCACGATCTCTAACAGCGGGACGCCGCCCCGGTTGAAATCCACCAACGAATGATCCGGATCGCCCTCGGGGTGGAGGAGCTTGGCTGCATCCTCCTCCATGTGCACATCGGAGATGCGGACGCGGAAGCTCTCGCCCTCCGCGACGAGATCGAGCTGCCCGTTGCGGCCGAGGGGCGCGCGCTTCTGGGAGATCTGGAAGTTCTTCGGCAGGTCGGGGTAGTAATACCCTTTGCGCTCGAAGATCCCCGGGCTGGTGATCTCGCAGTGCAGCGCCAGCGCCATCCGCAGGCCGCACTCCACTACCTGGCGGTTCAGCATGGGCAGCACGCCGGGGAAGCCGAGGCAGATGGGACACACCTGGGTGTTCGGCGGCGCGCCGGCGGCGGTGGGGCAGCCGCAGAAGATCTTGGTGCGGGTGCTCAACTCCGCATGGACTTCGAGACCGATGGATGGTAGGTAGTTTGGCAATCTGGCCTCCAGAGTCATGGCAGGAGGCAAGCTCCTGCCCAACAGATCAGGCGCGGCGGATGATCTCCACCTGCGCGGCGGCCACCAGCAGGCCCACCGGCGGGTGGGGCTTGCGAACCCGTACCGTAACCTCCGCCACGGGATAGCGCGCGAGGACCTGTTTCGCTATTCGCTCGGCGAACGCCTCCAGCAGCCGGAAGGGACCGGAGTCGTTCACCTGCTTCACCAACTCGCCCACCTCGGCGTAGTTCACGGTCTCGCTCAGGTCGTCCGATTCTCCCGCCCGGCGGAGGTCGAGCCGCATCTCCACATCCACCTCGAAGGGCCGGCCCACGGCCTGCTCCTCGGCGGAGACGCCGTGATGTCCATAGACAATAAGATTCAGCAGACTCACCGTGTCCAGCGCCATGCCAACTCACCGTGGGTGCGAGAATCGCCGCACCGCCGCCTCTGTTACCAGGATATCCACCGGCAGGTCGTTAGGCCCGCGCGGCACGTCCGATCTCACCTGCATCTCGAAGCCCAGCCCAATCCGCACCGCTTGAGGGACCTGCGGCAGGAAGCGGTCGTAGTACCCCGCGCCATAGCCGACGCGAAAACCCTCCTCGTCCCAGGCGACGGCGGGAACAATCACCACCTCGATCTCGTCTAATCGCGCGGGAGGCCGGTCCGGTTTCGGCTCTAAGATCCCGTACGCGCCCGACGCCAGATCGGATTGGAGGTCCCGCAGTTCGTATGGCATGAGACTATGGGCGCTCCGCTCGACGCGCGGGACGGCCACCCGCTTCCCGGCGGCCAGGGAGCGCGAGATCATGGGCACGGTGTCAATCTCGCTCCCGAAGGAGACGAAGAACAGGACCAGCCGCGCCGCGCCGACCTCCGGCAGGGAGAGCAATCGCTCTCCGGCGGCGGCGCTCCGGGCGGCGATCTCATTGGCGGAAAGGGCGTCACGCTGCTTCAGGATGGCGCCGCGCAGTTCTCGCTTGCGTTCCATGGGTCTTCCGGGCTATTCTAGCCGGGTGGGGGTAGAGTGTAAAGCGGCCCCGGCCGCGGCGTCGGGCCAAAGGACACTGGCCGGGCCGCGGCGTATCTGAAAAGATGTGATGGTTCGCCTGAGGATGTTACGTCGCGCCTTGCGACAGGAGGTAGGAGAGACGATGCTGGAGCGAAACAACCGCATGAGACGCCTTGCGGGGTATCTCGCGATCCTGGCTTTGGTGTTGACGGCGTTTGCGGCCGGGTGCAAGAAGGCTGATACCACCGCGGCCAACGGCGGCGACAAGGGCGCTAGCCAGAGTGCGACGCGCGGTGCGCGCGGCGGGCGGGCGGCATCCTCCGCGACGACCGCGACTCCGACAACAGGCGGGCGTGGCGCGCGTGGCGGCCAGGTAGCCCCCGTCGCGACGGCGGCGGCTCCGACAGCCGGCGGACGTGGTGGGCGTGGCGGCCAG
>CAZUGW010000335.1:2908-4134 GCA_964620055.1 uncultured bacterium | reverse complement strand
TTCTATATCCTCCGCGTGGTGGAGACCCTAGGGGCGATCGGCGCCGGCGCCACGCACCAGGCGCCCGAGGACTGGTACGGAAGCAGTTTCCCCGCTCCCTACTATCAGGGCGGCGGCGCCGCCCTGGCGATGGGCCTGTGGGTGCTGTGGATCGGCCGGCGTCACCTGGCGCGCGCCTTCCGGCTCGCCATCACCGGCCAGGCCGATCCGGCCGACCCCAAGTCACCGATGACCTACCGGTGGCAACTGATCGGATTCCTGCTCTCCTTCGCCTATATGGTCTACTTCTGCACGCTGATCGGCTCGCGCCCGATAGTAGGCTTTCTCATCTGCCTGCTAATCGTGGGCTTCTACGTGATGTGGGCCAGGCTGCGGGCCGAGACCGGCCTGGGCTTCCTTCCCTTCCCCTTGGGGGTCGAGGACATCATGACCGTGCCCCTCGGGAGCGCCGTCTTCCGCCCCAAGGAGATCGTGAACCTCATCGGCCTCCGCTGGACCTACTTCCCCGGCTTCGGCGAATCCTACGAGGTGGTCACCGGGAACGCACTGGAGGCCTTCAAGATCGCCGACTCCGCCCGGATTCGCGAGCGGAAGCTCCTGATCGCCATGGTCGTCGGGTTCGTCATCTCCGTGATCGTAGGCCTCTACGTGCTGCTCACCGGCATGTACCACTACGGGTTCTACAACATCAACGCCGCCAACTCCGGCTGGCTCCAATCCCAGATGCGCGGTGTGGGCGGCCGCATGCACAGCATGTTGAGCGAACCCACCAAGTTCGACATTAACGGCAGCATCGGGATGGCCGCGGGAGCGTTCGTGGCCCTCGGCCTGGGCCTGATGCGCCTTCGCTTCTGGTGGTGGCCCCTCCACCCGTTCGGCTACCTCGCCGCCAATTGCTGGGGGATGCACTGGTACTGGCAGTCGTTCTTCGCCGGCTGGATCTTCAAGAGCCTGGTGATCCGCTACGGCGGCCTCCGCCTCTACCGGCGCACCGTGCCCCTCGCCATCGGCGCCATCATGGGCAGCGTCGTCGGCCAAGGCCTCCGCGTCCTGGTGATGACCATCGTGCGCAGTCAGATGTAGCTCGCCCTATGGCCGCCCCGGGGCTGAAGGACCTCTGCTTCGCACTGCTGTCGGCCTCGGCCGGGCCTTATCTCGACCTCCAGTGGTCGGACGGCCGCTTCGCCCCACGCCCGGAGACGCCGACGGACGAGTGGAACTTCTTC
>CAZUGW010000335.1:0-2898 GCA_964620055.1 uncultured bacterium | reverse complement strand
CGATAACCCCTGGCGCGAATCGCCGCGCCTGTGGGAGGCGAGCCTCCGCCACGGCCGCCACCTCGTCAGCCGCGTCGGAGAGGACGGCGCGATGGAGTGGCGGCTGAACGACGTCGTGCTCGGCTCGCCGTTCGTCTGTCAACGCCTCACCTGCGCCTGGCTGCAGGCCTACCAACTTCTGCGCGATCGGCTCCCCGCGGAAGAGGCCGCGCCTTGGCGTGAGAAGATCCTCCTGGCTTGCACCTGGCTCTGGGAACACAAGGTGCTCCCGTTTCGCGACGTCACCCGCTTCACGTCGCATCAGGTGCAGACCGGTACCAACCACTTCTCCCTCTATCTCTCCTTGCTGTGGTTGGCTGGCCGGGAGTTCGGCCGCCCGGAATGGGTGGAGACCTGCGCCGATCTCATGCGCCGCCTGATCTCCGACCAGCGCCCCGGCGGGTATTGGGAAGAGCACCACGGCCCGGCCTTGGGCTACAACTACCTGACCTATCACGGCGTGGACGAGTACACGGCCTGGTCCAGCGACCCTCTCGGCGCAGACGCCCTCCGCCGCGGCCTGGATCTCCACCAACACTGGACCTACCCCGATGGCCTTCCCATCGAGTGTATTGACGGCCGGATGCGCCACCTCTCCGCCCCGATGCTCTGGGGCCTGGCGGGGTTCACGCGCTGGCCCGACGGTCGCGGGTACGCGCGCCTGCTCTTGGAGCAACTCGCGAAGACCGGCCATCTCCTCCCCGGCGAGACCCTCGCCCGCGTCGCGGCGGCCTGCCTGCTGCTTCACGAAGGCGACGAGGAAGCGCCCCCGCAGAGACGTGCCAGCTACCGCGCCACGCTCGACGATGTCTCCGTCGTGCGCAAGGACGGCCCGTGGGTGATCGCGCTCTCCGGCCAGTGCTCGCCGCCCTGGCCCGACAACCAATTCTGTCTCGACCGCCAGTCCCTGGTGAGCGTGTGGCGCGAGGGCAGCGGCCTGGTGGTGGATGGCAGCAACTCCAAGTTCCAGCCCGCGCTCGCCACGTTCCACCGCGGGCAAGACTGCCTGCCGCGCGCCGCAAGATTGCTCACCAGCGCCGCCAACGAAGAGTGCGTCGAGGTCCAATACGATTCGTTCACCGCGACGGTCCGTGCCACGTTGCTCGACGCCGACGCGCTGGAACTGCACTTCGCGATCACAGAGTCTCGCGCCGACGGCCCTGTCATCGCCACCCTCGTCCCCCACGTCTCCTACGGCGAGACGCTTACCATCGGTGGAGTCGGCGAAGTCACCCTCAGCGACACACCCCTCCACCTTGCCCCCGACCAGCACCAGGGTTGGCTCGCCTTCCGCGGCGTGAAGCTACACCTGCCCCCCGACGCGACCGTCGAGTATCCCGTCAGCCCCTTTAACTCCTACAGCGCCGACAACACGTCAGCGGCGAGCGCGAATCGGCTGGTGGTGAGGTGGGCGATGGAGCAGGATGCTGTTACGCTCCGTGTGACAGCCGCGCCGCGCCTCTACTGATACCCCGCGTGCCCTCCCCCCTTCCTCCGCTCCTCCGCCAGTGTCACCGCCCCCGCGCCCGCCTCCAGCCGCAGCACCCCCTCCGCCGACGCGGTCATGGCGGCCTGGCCTCTTGTCGTCGTCACCTCCCACTCCGACCGGCCGTAGAGGTCCACGATCAGGTGATGCTTCGTCCCCTCCGGGGCGACGTATGTGAACGGCGGCGACAGCTCTCCTGACACCGCGAACACCACCACCCACTCGCCCACCGCGACCACAATGCGCTTCTCGTCTTGCGAGATCAACCGCGCCTTCGGTGGGGCCGCCTCTCCCGCGAGCCGCGGCCACAGCACGTTGAGAAACAGGTGCTCGCACGAATCCGTCGGCGCTTGGATCTGCACCCGCCATACCCCATACTGGTCCGGCTCCTGCCGCCGACTCTGCGCGGGCTCCAGGTTCTTCCTCTCGCCGTCGAACTCCACGTAGTGCCGATAGCTCGGCCCGCCGATCTTCAGGACCTCCGCCCGCTCCGGCAGCAGCGACTGCACGAAGAGCTGGCCCTGTTGATGCGTCATCCGTATCCACCTGTCATCCGTCGCGAGAATCCCGTCCTCCGGCGTTCCCTCCACCTGTCCTTCCGTCGCGGTCTCGGGCTTGGCCGCCGTGTGCAACAGCCAGTCCGTGCGATAGCTCGGGTCGGTCGTCACCACGCGATCCAGGATCACTACCGTCCCTGCGTCCGCCTGCGGCGGACCGGGATGGCGGCTTCGCCCAGCCACGCCCGGCTCGCGCAGATACAGCAACTTCCGCGTCACCGCCGACACCTTCGCTGGATCGCCCGGCTCCGCCCACAGGGTCGAGTTGTAGGCCCGCGTCAGGTCGGTCGCGAAGTAGTCGTACTCCCCCGGCGAGGACTCGAACGCGCTGATCTCCCCCGCCGCGAAGTGCTGCCCCGCAAACCGATTCCGCAGGTAATCGTTCACCGACACGATGTGCGACCCGGTCGGCATCACCACCCGCTGCCCGCCGGTCACCGCGTCGAACCTCTTCCCGCGGCTGAACGTGCTGAACTCCCCCGGCGCGTGAATCAGCAGGCTGTTCTTGGACACGGTCTGCACGAAGTACCCGAGCCGGAAGTCGCCGAAGTAGTCGCCCCCGTAGTGCCCGCTGTGCACCGCCAGCGGCGACCCGCAGTAGATCGTGAAACTCCCCTGATCATAATGCCCGTGATGGGCCATCACGTCGCCCGCCTTGAAGCTGATCCACGGCGCGTTGGGATCGCCCCAGCCGTTCGTCAAGAACGCCTGCCCCAGACTCCACCGCCCCAACACCGCGGTGTGCGGCAGGTGCGCGTTGAGATACGCCTCCGGCTTCGCCGCGTCATACCCCGCGGGCATCGGAGTGTGGGGGTC
>CAZUGW010000334.1:0-4139 GCA_964620055.1 uncultured bacterium | reverse complement strand
GTGAGCGGCACTGTCACGTTGCGTTGGCACGAAGGAGAGGCCGGGGGACCCCACAACTCCGCGGCCTGGCATCCAGTCGGACCTCCCCTCGAGATCGTCAATGTCCGCGATCGCGGTCTGGAGCCAGTTGACACCATCGCGTTGCGCCGCCTGCTTGGGGAAACCATCACTCCTGAGCAAGAGCAGGTTGAGTTGAGGCGGCTGGAACTGCAGGCGACCGCAGACGCGGCGCAGAGGCTACAAGCTACCGTTGAAAGTGAGTCTCTGGCAGGAGTAAGGCTGCCGGAGGAGAAACGCGAGTTCCTGCGATCCCTCTCGATGCCCCTTGACTCCAATGGTTCGTATACGCTTCCGCAGTTGCAGGAGGCGGTAGCGAAGGCTTCTGGCCTGAACGTCATCGCGGACTGCTTCCGGCTGCCCCGCGTGAGACTGGGGACGAACCTCCAACAAGCCGATCCGGAAGCCTACCCCACGGTGAGGGCCCTCGCCGCGCTGAACGTCGCGTCCGGAGCTCCTCGGGTATTCCATTCCGAGGCTGCCCCGAGCGACGACGTGCTACTCGACCAGTTCGAATGGGGGAATGCTGGCAGTGTGCTGCGCTTCCGCAGTTGCGGGCGTGCGGTGTGGCGTGCCAGTCTGCTGCCACCGGCAGTCATCACATATGTTGACAAAGTGCTCAGTCTCCAACTCCCAAAGGACCCAACTGCGACGCAGGGCAGGTCTTCTCTCGATCTGTTTGTCCCGGTTGATCTCAGATCATGGACGGCGGTGTTGGGCACACTCGACGAGATGCAACTCCGCCACGGCGCGAGCCTTGTATACGGAGATCCGATGAGCCCGGCTGAAGCCTGTCGGCGCGACTTCCTTACTCGCCTCACCAGCGCCGTAAGCGGCTGGCCGGCGATGTGCCAGTTCTTCGCGAGCTTCTCCGACCGCCAGTGGACTGCGGTGCTTGACAAGGGACTGCGGTGCGACGACCAGCTCTCTCTCGATCAGCGGTCACGGCTTCACGCGGCCCTGTTGCAGGTGGGGTACCTTGTGGAGTCACCGGAGCAGTTGCGGGGTGCGACGCTCACCCTGACCGAAGCCGGCCCGGGGGAGTGGGGCCCCTCGCAGAAGAAGCCCCGCGAGCTATCGTACATCGTCAGAGTGACCAAGCCAGCGTCCCCCGGCCACCGGTCAGACTGGCCGGCCATACGCTTTGCCTATCTGCGCAACGCCGTGACGCTACATGTGGAGTTGCCACGGTAGGGCAGGGTTCAGTTCCGGTGTATCTACCGATGGCACCCTCTGCTTGACACGCCCCGCACGTCTGGCATCATGAACGACAGCACTATCGTTGAACGAGGATGGCTATGGCCAGGGTGAAGGTATCCAGCAAGTACCAGATCGTCATCCCCCGCAAGGTGCGCGAGGCGCTTGGCATTCAGAAAGGGCAGATGGTCTCGGTTGGATTGCTTCGGCACGGGAGTGCCGAAGCCCGCTGCCGATCCTCTGGCGAAAAGACCAGCGCTCACAGCAACCTCTGAAACTCCGTCACCGTCAGGCCGGAGTCCCGAACGAGTCGGCGCAGCGTTCCGGCATCGAGTTCCGTCGCCAGAGGGACGGTAAGAAGGAACCGGACGCCGCGCTTCTTCATGGGGACATGGGAGCTTTCCTGACGGGCGATTTCCCAGCCGTCTCGCGCGAAAGCCGCTATCGCCTGCCGTCCCGAAACCACCGGGAGCCGGGTCATGCGGGCGCGGTCTCACGCCGACCCCGCCCCGGGGCGGCCTCCTCTTCCGCCATTTCGTCGAGCACCGACAGATAGCTCGCGATTGCCTTCTTCAGGTTGGCCTGCGCTTCCTCACGGGTCTTGCCCTGGGCCACGCAGCCCCGTAATACCGGACAGTATCCCACGAAGTAGCCGCTCTCTCCTGGCTCTACCACTTCGGGCAGGTCGTAATACGCCAGGTCTCGCGATTTGGCAACCGGCAATTCACCTCCCACCTTCCGCAACGTCTCTCCCACCGGAATGCTCAGCACTAACCGCTCCCCGGCGAGCGCGTCCACCAGCTTGCCGGGGTGGGGAGAGAGGTAGAAGATCTGCTTACCGTCTGTGACCAGGGTGAGGTTGCCCGGCGCCACTTTGAGCAGCGCCTTGCGCAGCCAACTCACGACCCGGCGCACTCTGGGCAGGGACACTCCGGCCTTGCGCATTTCACTCATTACCCGCAACTGCACGATCTCGAGCGGGGACCAACGCCGAGCCGAACCGCTGCCGCGAGCCGGTTGGGCCGGTCTGATCACCATCTGCCTGACCCAAGAGTCCAGTTGTCGGTAGGAGATGCCGGCCAACCGACACGCCTCCTGCGAGCTATATACTTGCATTACCGCCTGGCTTTCACACTGGTAATTACGCCAAGGTAATTATACCACAGGAGCATATACTGGTCAAGTTTGGATTGCTTCGGCACGGCAGTGCCGAAGCGGTAGGGAATCCCAGCAGTGGGCTTCGGCACTGCCGTGCCGAAGCAATCGCAATGTTGAGGTTGCGCTCTTGCTGTCACTCTACGGTTGACACTCCCCGCGCGTCTGCTATTGTGAACGACAGCCCTGCCGTAGAACGAGGATCGCGATGGCGAGAGTGAAGGTATCCAGCAAGTACCAGATCGTCATCCCCCGCGAGGTACGCGAAGCCGTCGGCCTCCGGAAGGGGGAGACGGTCTCGGTGATCGCGGTGGGCGGGGTGATCGAGGTGGTGCCGGATCGCGACCTCTCTACCTTGGAGGGCGCGTACCCGCAGATCTCGCTTACCGACGTGCGCGACGAATCCGAGCGGTAGGGGGCTACTCTCCGCCGCGGTTCGCCTCTTCGACTCTCGCCTCTTCGAATCTTCGATCTCCTTCTTGCGCCTGAACCGCCACACCCTCGCGCAGAAATCCCGCGCTACGCTATATGCAAGTCAGGATTTGTGGTATAATCCGAATGTTCAAGGGTAGTCTTCTCTGGGGTCGGCGCGCCGCTGGGTGATCCACGTGCGCGGTGTCAGGCGCCCCCCGATCCCGCAGCTTCGATGCGCACGGCGTATTTCCACTAGTGAGTCAAGGCCTGCTTCAGGGCGTCAGCCCCTAGTGTGTGGCGATACGGGCCACAACTCCATTTCAGCTCCAAGAGCATAAGAGGACAAGAGAAGTGATCGAGTTAGCCCAACTGGAAGAGAAATCTCTGGACGACCTCCAGGAACTCGCCAAAGACCTTTCCATCTCGGAGTTCGAGCGGCTGCGCAAGCGCGATCTGGTGCTCCAGATCATGCGCAAGCAGGCCGAGCAGAACGGCATGGTGTGGACGCAGGGCGTGCTGGAGGTGCTCGCCGAGGGCTATGGGTTCCTGCGCACCAAGAACTACCTGCCCAGCCCCGAGGATGTGTATGTCTCCCAGTCGCAGATCAAGCGCCTGGGGCTGCGGACCGGCGACACGGTGGTAGGCGCGGTGCGCGCGCCAAAGAGCGGGGAGCGGTACTACAGTTTGTTGAAGGTCGAGGCCATCAACGGCGGCTCGCCCGAGTCGGCCCGCTATCGCAAGCCCTTCGATGAGCTCACCCCGATCTATCCCTCCGAGAAGCTGGCCATGGAGGCCGACGCGACCAACATCTCGGGGCGCTTCATTGATATCGTCGCGCCGATCGGCAAGGGCCAGCGCGGCCTCATCGTCTCCCCGCCGAAAGCCGGCAAGACCACCCTCCTCAAGCAGATCGCCAACAGCATCACCAAGAACAATCCCGAGGTGCATCTGATGGTGCTGCTGATTGACGAGCGCCCGGAGGAAGTGACCGACATCCGGCGGTCGGTGGATGGGGAGGTGGCCGCCTCCACGTTCGACGAGCTGCCGGAGAATCACCTCAAGTTGCAGGAGATCGTGCTGGAGCACGCGAAGCGATTGGTGGAGGCGGGGCGGGATGTGGTGGTGTTGCTGGACTCACTGACGCGCTTGGCGCGCGCCTCGAACCTCACGGTCGCGCCGAGCGGGCGCACGCTGTCCGGCGGTCTTGACCCGAGCGCGCTGTATCGCCCCAAGCGGTTCTTCGCCGCGGCCCGCAACATCGAGGAAGGCGGCAGCCTCACCATCATTGCGACCGCGCTGGTGGAGACGGGCAGCCG
>CAZUGW010000333.1:1535-4170 GCA_964620055.1 uncultured bacterium | reverse complement strand
GCGTCATAGCCCGCGGGCATCGGAGTGCTGGGATCATACGTGAGGACCGCGCTCCACCCATACCGCCCCGCGTGGTAGAGATGCTTGGAGTGCATGCGGAAGTAGTCCGCCGTGGCCACCGCTTCCGGCGCGCCGCTGAGCCGCGCATAGTAGTCCGCAATCGGCTGCCACAGCCCCGGCCCGACAGCTAACCCGTCCTCCCAGCAATCGCCGTAACGCACGAAGCTGAAGTCCGGTTGGAGCGAGTAGAGCTGCCACAGGGCCGTCTTGCGCAGCACTTCGCGCACATCTAGGCCGTCAACGCTCGTCCGCCCGGTCGCCGTCATGTAGCAGTCCGCGGCCAGGCCGAAGGGGAGCGCGCGGTTGTGGATCCAGTACCCGGTGCCCTCCGGCCAGCCCTCGGACAGGTTCAGCGCGCGCACCGCGTCCGCGAAGTGCGGGAACGCGCGGCGCTGAAACGCCTCCGCCCGCGGGTCAACGGACAGCGCGAGCGCCGCGACGAAGGCGTTATTCGCCAACTGCGTCCGCCCATGCCAGACCACGGAGTAGCCGCCATCGCAGTCGTTCAACTCCGACTCCAGCACATCGGCGATGCGCTTCTCGATCCGCCGTTTCCGCGCCTCCGTCATGTCGGGATGGTTGAAGAGCCAATCGTAGGCGAGCGCGAATTCCCACACCGGCGAGTAGTAATCGCTCTGCGCGGTGGCCTTCAACTCCGCCGTGTCCAAGGCCGTCATCGCCGCCTGCGCGAATCTCTCCTCGCCCGTCACCACCCAGCAGGCCGCCTGCAGCAGCGGCTCGGAGGGCGCCGCGAGATCTTCCTCCGCCAGCTTCTGCGCGGGCAGGAAATAGCCGCGGAAGGTCTCGTTCTTCTGGTACAGCTCGCGGACGAAGGCGAACGTCCTCGCACCGGGCGTTCCGTCAGGTCGGAATCCGAGACGGGGATGATCGGGATTCACAGATGGCACCTCCGCGCTCAGAGATAGCGCCGATGACAGGAGCAAGGCTCCAACACAGCACAGCACAATGACGAGTCTCATGGCCCTCGGACTTTCTCTCCGCCCCCCATGCCTCCTCTTCTCCTTGCGAAAGGGAGCCGGACGACCCGCGACGAACGACCTTGCCATGCGCACCTTCTCGCCCGAGACCGAACCCGATGTCATCTCCCTCGTCAACGCCTCCACCGCGACCTGGCCCTACTGCCGGCCCCTCGGTCCCGAACTCCTCGCGCACTGGCGCTCTCTCGGCCCGGCCTTCCAGCCGGAGCGCCTGCTCATTGCCTACCACAGCGATGAACCCCGCGCCTTCGCCCACGGCGAACTCGACCGCGACTGCCACTACGTCCACCTGCTCGCGATGGTTCCCGGTGCGATAGACGAGGGAGTCGAGTTGCTGCACGACGCTGAACAGCAGGCCCGCGCCGCCGGCGCGACGCGTCTCTGCGGTCCGACCTGCGTCTCCGGCAAGTTCTACGGCGGCTACGTCCTTGGCCTCGAGCCGTATCACCCGCACTGGGGGACCGACGCCACCGAAGTCTTCGTGCAGGCGGGCTTCCGCATCACCCAGTCCGAGGCCTTCATGATCGCCTCGCGCCCCGCCCACCTGAGCACACCCACCCCTCCCACCGGCTGCGAACTGGTCGAGACGCCCTGCGAACCCGAGTTCCAGGCGCGCGCTTTCCGCTACGCGGCCCTGTATGACGGTCGCGAAGTGGCCGTCTGTGGCGGCCGCCTCTACCCCAACCTCCCCGCCCCCTCCGGAGGCCCCGTCGGCCAGGTCGGCCCCGTGGAGACAGACGAGCCCCACCGCAACCGCGGCCTCGCCACCGCGCTCGTCATCCTCACCCTCAACCGACTCTGGGAATGGGGCGCCTCGGAGGCGCTGGTCAGCACGGGGCTGGAGAACGGGCCGGCTTTGCGCGCGTACGAGAAGTGTGGGTTTCGGAGGAGGCATCTGGTGATGGAGTGGGGGAAGGAGCTGTAGCCTACCTCACGGCTCCATCTCGTAGGCCGTCGCAATTGCCATCGTCAGAAATGTCAGCAACGTCACCGGGAGAATGGCAAGACTGACGATCACCGCGGAGACGGCAAGCGGCCTCTCCTGCGACCAGGCCCGTCGGGCCTTCCATATCCCAAGCGGCGCCATCACCAAAGCGAACACGAAGTAGAACGTGGCCAGCGCCATGGGTCGGCCGTAACTTCCGGGCGGGACGAGTAGGAACGTTAGCATGGTCAGCCCGACCGTTACCGCGTGCCCCACCAGCCCAAACGAGAGCGCGGCTCCTCCAGGCGTTGCTGCGGTCCCTGCCCATCGCCGGTAGAGCTTTGCTCCTCCCGCCACCGTTCCAACCACGATCGCAGCAAACACGCCCAAAGGACCAAAGAGCAGCGGGAACGCGAGAATCCCTAGTGCAATCAAGGCCCACTTGAAGCCCCTGGACATGGCCTCCTACCTAAGCCTCCAGTGATATCTCGGTGTCGAGTCAGGGGGCGCGTCGGGATCCCAGGTCAGTCCCAGGTCCTGCACCTCCCCTGTATCCGGGATGTGCACCCACTTGCAGCGTCCGTCGAGGTACGCGACCAGATCTCCGCGATAGTGCCGTGGCCGGCGGGCAAGGAGTTCCGGGCCGCCGGCG
>CAZUGW010000333.1:0-1525 GCA_964620055.1 uncultured bacterium | reverse complement strand
CAAAGCTGTCTAGGCGTCGCCCGGCGATGGCCGCGTTGAGCGCATATCCGGGTTTCCCGGTGAGTGGCTCCTTCCACACCGCGGGGTCGTGAACGTAGCCGCTGAGGGCCTGAGTCCAATGCGCCGCGGGGGGAAGAGCGCCATGCTCATCCTCATAGGCAATCAGGGCTGCGGAGATGGCCTGCATGTTCTCCATGCACTGAGACTTGATTCTCGCCGGGTTTGGCGGCGCATGAGTGAAGGCAATGACAAGGCCCGCGGCAGCCAACCCGCCACCCAGGAGCGCGACCCCTGAGCTGCGCCAATCGCGTACGGCCGTCGCCAGGATCACCGCGACCACGTTGAGCAGGACCGCGAGCGGCGCGAGCCCGATCTCCGGCGCGAGCCATCTCAAGGTCCCGTAGTAGTCCGCGGGCACTCTCCCCGCCTGGATGGATTTCAGCGCCATCGCCGCGACGAAAGCTGCCGCGCCGAGGAGCGCCGCCACGACGGCGAACAGGCTGGGACGGGATTGGCGCGTTCGCATCACATGCTTACTCGCGCAGCCACCGCGTTCAGTGCTACGAGGCCTTGGCCCGCTTCTTCGCGGAGGCGGTCTTACTTCGAGAAGTCTTGTAGTGAAAGGCCCCTCCCCGGGCCGCGGCGCGAACCCCCTCGAAGGCCGAAGAGGTTGAAGCGTTCTCCTTGACCGCCTTCAAGAGAGACCGCTTCCGCAGGTATGGATTTGCGCGGGCCAGCGAGACCATGGTTGCACCTCTCGAATCATTATACTCTGAATCACATGTCATGCGCGGGACGCCTATTCCCTGTAAGCCTCCACCAACGCCACCACATTCTCCACCGGCGTATCGGCCTGCAGATTGTGCGCGGTGCAGAAGATGTACCCCCCGCCCTTGCCCATCACCTCCGCCAGCCGCTTCACCTGCGCGCGGATTTCCTGCGGGGTTCCGTAGGGCATGGTGTGCTGCACCGAGATGCCGCCCTGGAACGCGAGCGCGTCGCCGAACTCGGCTTTCAGTTCCTCGGGAACCATGTCCCGCGCGTCGGGCTGGAGAGATTGCAGGATGTCCAGCTCGCACTCTATCAGCCGCGGGATTAGCGGCCGCACCGACCCGCACGAGTGGTGCATCACTTTCACCCCGTAGGTATGCACGAGTTCAATGTACGCGGCGAAGCCCTCGCGCAGGTACGTGTCCCACATACCAGTGGAGATGAACAGCCCGTTCTGCACGCCAAAGTCATCGCCGGTCACGACGATGTCAATCCTCCCCTCGGCCGCGTCGAGGAGGCGTTCGAGATAGGCGAGGTAGAAGGCCTTGATCTTCCCGATAACGGCGTGCGCCATCTCCGGGTCCGCGGCCAGGTCCATCAACGTCTGTTCCATCCCACGCAGATACGTCGCCTGCTTGAGTTGGTTGACGCGGTTCAGCCGATCCCCCATGAACACCACCGCGCGCCCTTGCCGCCGCACCTCCTCGCACTGCTGCGCCAGGGTGCTGTAATCGAACCAGTCGGGCGAGGGCCA
>CAZUGW010000332.1:0-4180 GCA_964620055.1 uncultured bacterium | reverse complement strand
CCGCCGCTATCAGGATGTCTGGGATGACCTCCTTGCACGAAGCGCAAACTAGCGTTGCGAAAAGAGACGGCAGTCCCCGGTCCGCGGGCGGCCTCCCGCGCGTCCTGCTCGTGGCGGCCAACCTGGAGGAGGGTGGACCGGGATTCTGCCGGCAACTTGTCGCCAGATACGTGGACCGAGAGCAGTTCGACCTCGAGCTGTGCACGCTGGGACCGGGCGGCGAACTCGCCGACGGCCTCGCGGACCTTGGGGTGCCAGTCCACCGGCTGGGTTACCGCGGTTCTCTCAGTCTCCGCGCTCCGGCCGGGAAGCTCGCGCTGCTGCGGTCGCTGACGCGCTTGATGCGTCGCGGCCAGTACGATGTGGTCCAGAGCGCGCTGTTCCACGAGAACGTCTACGCGCGAATCGCGGGTCGGCGCGCGGGGGTTCCCGTTATCATCTGCGAGGAGACCAGCACATTCCCATACCCGAGCCTGGCGGGATACCTGTCGCTCCCGGTGGAGTTCGCCCTTGCCCGCCTCGCGACCGCGGTGCTGCCGGTCTCGCGGGCGAGCGCCGAGGGACTGCGCCGCTGGCTCCTGCTCGGCCCCCCGCGGGTGATCGTGCTCAACCCGTGTGTGGACGCAGTCCGCCTCCAACCGACTCGCGGCCCGGCCGGGGTGAGGGCCGAACTGGGCCTCTCTCAGTCCGACCTGGTGGTCGGAACAGTGGGTCGGCTGGCCCCGGAGAAGGGCACTCGCTATCTCCTCGCCGCCTTCCGCGAGGTGGCCCGCGCAATTCCCTCGGCGAAGCTCTTGGTGGTCGGGGACGGCGACCTCCGCCGCCCGCTGCAACAACTCTCCCGCGCGCTTGGGCTGGAGGCGCGGGTGGTCTGGGCCGGGATGCGGCATGATGTGGGCAACCTGCTCCAGGTCATGAACGTCTTCGCCTTTCCCTCCCTGTTCGAGGGCTTTGGCCTCGCGGTGCAGGAGGCCCTGTGGCACGGCGTTCCGGTGGTTGCCAGCGCCCTGCCCGGGGTGAAGGAGATGGTGACCGAGGACTGGGGACGGCTCGTTCCGCCGCGCCATCCGCGGCGTCTGGCGGACGCCCTCGTCACGCTGCTTCAGGACGAATCGTTACGGGCGCGCCTCGGGCGGGCCGGCCGGGAGATGGCGCGAAGGGAGTTCGCGCCCCAACGTTACGTCAGGCGTCTCGAGAAGATCTGGCGCGACGCGCTGACGCGAAGGGGGGTGCTCGTCGCGTGAGCGCGCGAACACTCTTTACGAGCGACGAACTCGCGCGGGCGGAGGGTCGCCCCACCCGCGTCCTCTTCCTCCATGGGACGTTGGGAATCGGCGGCGCGGAGGAGGTGCGTCTGACCCTGCTGCGCCAACTCGACCCCAGCCGGTACTGTGTCACGGTATGCTGCCTCCAGGAGGGCGGCCCGATCGCGGAGGAGATCGCCGCCCTCGGGTACGAGGTCGTGGTGCTGGGCCGGCGCGCCCATGCGCTCTCTCTCCCCACCCTCGCCGCGCTGCGCCGACTGATCCGCGAACGGCGGCCTGACATCGTCCACACCAGCCTCCCCCGCGCCAACTACTGGGGCCGAATCGCCGCCGCGCTGGAGGGCGTCCCAGTGGTGATCGCGGAGGAGCACACCGTGTCCGAGCGCGCGGATTGGGCCCGCCCGTTGATCGAGTCCGTGCTGGGGAATCGGACCGACTGCCTCCTGGTCGTTTCGGAAACAGTGCGGGAGGCCGTGGTTCGGAAAGACCGGGGACGGGGCGCGCGCCCCCCCGTGGTAGCGCCCAATCCCGTCAACGCGGCGCGCCTGCAACCGCAGCACCCCGCGGCCGAGGTGCGCGCGGCGATAGGGGTTGGCCCCCGCGAGACTCTGCTCCTTCACGTAGGACGGATGGACCGCGTCGGCGGCGCGAAGGGCCATGACCTCCTGCTCGCGAGCCTCGCGCGGCTGCGCCAGACTCATCCCCACTTCGTGTGCGCGCTCGCCGGCGACGGCCCCGCCAGGCCGGAGTTGGAGGCGATGGCGCGTGCGCGTGGCGTGGCTGACCGGGTCCGGTTCCTGGGGTTCCGGCGGGATGTCGCCGATCTCCTGGCGGCGGCCGACCTGTTCGTCTTCCCCTCGCGCTGGGAGGGCATGCCGATCGCGCTGATGGAGGCGATGTGGTCGGGGCTGCCGGTGATCGCCTCCGACATCGCCGCCAATCGCGAAGTGCTGCACGCGGGGCAGTATGGGCGCTTGTTTCCCCCCGCCTCTCCCGCCGCGTTGGCCGAGGGCCTCGCGCAGTTGCTCTCGGACCGGGCGGGCCGAGAGCAGGTCGCGGAAGCGGCGAGACGATACGCGCGCGCCGCCTTCTCGCCGGCGCGGTACGCCGAGAGAGTGACAGGAATCTGGGAGACGCTGCTCGTGGCGCACGCGGCGCGAACACTTCGCCAGGGAGCGCGACCATGACCCTATCCGGTGAGCGCGTCCGCGCAGGCCTGACGATCACGGAGGCCGTCGCCGCCGATTTGCCGGCGCTGGTCGCGCTCAACGAGCCCGAGACGTCTCCGCGCGCGCGGAGCGGGCTGCGCGCCTTCCACGAACAGAAGCTGCGCGCCTACCTGACCTCGCCGCACGGCCTCCTCCTGGTCGCCCGCGCGGGGCCGGAGGTGGTGGGGTACATCGCCGGCGTCATCAACCCCGATTTCGTGACAGAGATGCGCGCGGCCCCCCAGCTCGCGCGGCTGATCTGGTCGGTCCTCACCGGGCGGCATGGATGGGCCCCGCGACGCCTGTGGTGGCTGGCCAGGCGCGCTTACGCGCGCCTCTACCACGACCCGTCGTGCCGCCTCGCGCCGCCTGACGCTCCCGGCCCCGCGCGGGTCGGATGGCTGAACAACCTGATCGTGGATCCCGACTGGCGGGGGAGGGGGATTGCCGGGCAGTTGCTGGCGGCCGCGGAGTCATGGCTCATTGATAGAAACGTGGGGATCGTGGGCGGAGACCTCCTTTGCCGCAATCTGCCCTCGGCGCGAATGCTCTCCAAGGCGGGATACCAGCCAAGGGGCGCGCCCATACGGCGCGACGGGGAGCAAGTTCAGATCGTCACCAAGGTGCTCGTCCGATGAGACAGTCACTTCCCAGAGTCAGTCTTCCGTTGGTCGCGGCCATGGGCCTGCTCGCCCTGTTGCTTTCGGCCTTGCTGCGAAGCGCGGACGGGGTCCCCGCGGGCCTGACGCTGCTCGTGCTGGGAGCGCTCGGGCTCGGGGTCGCCGCGTTCTCCCGGCCTGGCCGCCGCGCCGCCCTCCTCTTCGCCGCCGCGCTGGCGCTCCGCGCCCTCGCCGCGAGTCTCATCTGGTACTGGAACCCGAAGTTCTTCAGCGTGGATCAGGGCGTCTACTTCGAGTTGGGGAACGCGATGGCCGCGGGCTGGCGCGAGGCCGGTCAGGGACCCTCGCTCGACTGGGTCTTCGGCTGGCCGGGAAACCACTTTGCTGAGATGTGGGCCTCCCTGAGCTACTTCGTGGGACCTAGCCAGCTCGCGCTCCGTATGGCCACCTCGGTGGTCGGCGCCTATCTTGCAGTGCGGGTGTACGCGCTGGGGGCCGAGCTGTTCGGGGAGCAGACGGGGTGGCGGGCGGGATGGGTGACCGCCTGTTGGCCCTCGTTCATTGCGTGGTCGGCGCAAGGAATCCGCGACCCCCTGCTTATCTGGATGTGGTGTGAGGTCGGCCTCGGGCTGGCGCGGATGCACCGGGGCCGGGCCTCGTCCGGCCCGGTGGGTCTCGCGCTGGCCATCTACGGGCTGACGCGGTTGCGCCCTTACGCCGCGGTGCTCGCCGCGCTGGGCACGTGCCTGGCGCTGCTCTTCTCCTCCCTGCGCCGGGCTCGACCGGTCTACCTGGTCGGTATCGCGGTGGCCGGCGTGGCGCTCCTGGTGGGCGGACTCGGTCTCTTTGGGGTGCGCATGACGACCCAGGTGGATCTGGACACCATCACCGATTACCACCAGCAGTACGGCGGGGGGTCGGATTTCTCCGGCCGAGAGGATGTCGCCAACTACCCGGCCGCCGCCCGCTACCTACCTACCGGCCTCGCCTACTTCCTCTTCTCTCCCTTCCCCTGGCAGACCGGGAGCGCGCTGCAGATGGCGACGCTCCTGGAGCAACCGTTCTGGTACTTGCTCTGCTTCCTGGC
>CAZUGW010000331.1:2160-4186 GCA_964620055.1 uncultured bacterium | reverse complement strand
CATCAGAGAGTGCTACATCGCGCCCCGTTCTGTCCAGGCCCAGGGGTGCAGTCCAGCCCGAGGCCAGAATCAAACTCCGGGTAGGGCGGGCTTTAGCCCGCCAGGGAGACCGGGTGGGGCGGGCTTCAGCCCGCCGAGAAGACCGGGCAGGGCAGTCCTCAGCCCGCCCAGAGGCTAAGGCGACCCTCACCATCGAGCAGTTCCATTCCCCCATGCTCCTGCAGAAGCTCTCCCTGGAGGACAACCCGGAGGCCATCGCGGACTGGCGGCAGATCGTGGACGCCGTGCTCATTGACATCAACTACGACGGCGAGGTGCTCCACCCCACTATCACCGACACGCCCAGGAAGCGAAACGAAGTAGTGAAAGGCAAGTACACCTGGGAGGCCGCGCCCGGAGCGAGAGTCGCCGTCAAGATCGTGGACATCTTGGACGAAGAGTATTTCACTGTGTTGGAACCACCCGGGTAGGGCGGGCTTTAGCCCGCCATTAGGAACGTGGGGCGGGCTTTAGCCCGCCAGGGAACGAGATCCCCGCGTGGCGGGCTTTAGCCAAGGACGGGTAGGGCGGGCTTCAGCCCGCCAAAGGGGAAATCTCCGCGTGGCGGGCATCAACCCGCCATTAGGAACGTGGGGCGGGCTTTGGCCCGCCAGGAGACCCCCACTCGGCGGGCTAAAGCCCGCCCTACCCCAGGGGGAGGAGTGATGACTCACCTAGCTCCACTTGACCGTCGCGAGCGTCGCCTGGTCCTAAACGAGGTGCTGCGCTGGCATCGGCACGCGTGGACGGTCCATGCGGTCAGCGTCATGCCCGATCACGTTCATATCCTCGCCACCCCCCTGGAGGGGGCGCCGGGCGAGTGGTACTCGCTGCCCCAGATCTTGGGCCGCGTGAAAGGCCGTGCCTCCTACGAAATTAACCGACTGCGCGGCCGCAAGGGAACCCTATGGCTGGAGGAGAGCTACGACCGCATTATCCGGGGCAGCCGCGACTTCGATGAGAAGTTCACCTACATCCTGAGTAACGCCGGCGTCGCGGGCCTGACGGGTCCCCTGGAGGAGTACGACGGCTTTTGGTGTGAAGGTATGGCGGGCATCCCAGAGGCGGCGAAGGCCACCCCCGAGTGTCCCCTCCGTCCTTGTCCTCCCTCCTCAGGCCCGCCTCCCGCTCCGGCCCTCTCCCTCCGCGGCTCGATTCGGCCAGACTCACTCGTCAAGACACGGCGGAGGCTGCCGCACTGGCAGATGGCCGGCTCCTCCTATTTCATCGTCTTCTGCCTGCTGGGTAGGGCGGGCTTCAGCCCGCCGAAAGGGAAGTCCCCGCGTGGCGGGCTTCAGCCAAGGACGGGTAGGGCGGGCTTTAGCCCGCCGAAGGGGAAGTCCCCGCGTGGCGGGCTTCAGCCAAGGACGGGTAGGGCGGGCTTCAGCCCGCCGAAAGGGAAGTCCCCGCGTGGCGGGCTTCAGCCAAGGACGGGTAGGGCGGGCTTTAGCCCGCCAGGGAATCCCCGTTCGGCGGGCTAAAGCCCGCCCTACCCGGGAGGGGTTCATTGGCGGGCTAAAGCCCGCCCTACCCCTGAATGGAGCTTAAATCGGATGGAGAGTCTTTCCAGTCTGCTCTGGGCGGAGTTCGTGGGACAGCGACCGGAGCCGGAGGAACCGGCGCTGGCCTACCAAGGCTCGCGGCCGGTGGAGGACAAGCTCGCGCTCTTCCGCGAGACGCCCTTCTACGCCCACCTGCTCCCCGAGACGCAGAACATCGTCACCCATCTTCGCACCACGGAATGGGCGCGGCGGCCGCAGGTGGACGCGTTTGAGCTGTACGTCTATCTCAAGGAAGTGCGCGGCAATCCCACGGTCCAGTCGCTGTACTGGGAGATGATGGGGGAGAGTGGCCAGACGATTGACCTGCGCAACATGAGCGTCGAGCAGGTGCAGCATAAGCTAGAGGTCAAGCGTCAGATCGAGGCTGTCGAGCAAGCCTTGATGGGCGTGGAGTACCCGAACTACCTCTTCTCCCTCGCGATGGG
>CAZUGW010000331.1:0-2150 GCA_964620055.1 uncultured bacterium | reverse complement strand
GCTCGCAGAGCATCACCCGGAGGATAGCCGCTTTGCGAAGAATGTGCTGGTGTCCGCGCCCGATCTGACTATCATCGAATCGCTCCGCGAGATTCAGGATATGGACCGCAGGCGGGTGATGCCGAGTGAGTACGCGCAGTTCCTGGACACCAATCTAAGGTTCCACTACCTCGGCGACACCGCGACCGACCTGGGCGCGCAGCCGGGATCGTACTACAACGTGATTGTCGCCAACGTGCAGAAGTTCATCCTCCGCCGCATCGGCAATGGCGGGAGCGACGCGAGCCGGCTGTTCAACGACGTGCGGAAGAAGGAAGCGGAGATGCGCTCCAACCAGCGACTCCAACGGCTGGAGTCGCTGGATAACCTCGCCATCTTCGTGGATGAAGCCCACCACTCGTTCGGCACGTCCTTAGCCGGTGACCTGAAGCGGGTACGGGAGACCATCAACCACCTCCATACGCGCACGCCGCTTGCCGGATGCATCAACCTGACCGGAACGCCCTTCGTCGAGAACCAGATGCTGCCGGAGGTCGTGTACTACTACCCCCTCGCCCAGTCCATTCGGGACGGGCATCTGAAGGAAGTCGTCTTCCGCGATTACGCCAATGTGAAAACCGCCGATTTCGTGCGGGACGTCGTGCACGAGTTCTGGACGCGGTACGGAGAGCAACGGCGGGAGGGGCTACTCCCGAAAATGGCCATCTACTGCTCCCAGATCAGGGAACTGGAGGACGAGTTTCGCCCGCTGCTGGAGCAAGTGTTAACAGAGCAGGGCGTCTCCACAGAGAAGATCCTCGTGAACCACAGCGAGGTAGACGACGATTCTGTGCGGCAGTTCCGGGAGCTGGACTCCCCGGAGTCGGAGAAGCAGTTCATCCTGCTGGTGGGTCGGGGCACGGAGGGATGGAACTGCCGCAGTCTCTTCTCCTGCGTCATGTACCGTCGGCCCCACAGCCGAGTCTTCGTCTTGCAGTCGTCCATGCGCTGCCTCCGCGCGATAGGGGATATGCCGCAGACCGCGATGGTGTGCGTCTCGACGGAGAATCGCCGACTGCTGGAGGCGGAGATTGAGAAGAACCTGGGAACAACGCTGGGCGCGCTGGAAGGGGCGAAGAACCGCAAGCGCGTGACGGTGCAACGCCTCAGAGAGAAGCGGGTGCGCTTAGCGCGAGAGGTGCGGCGGGTGAAGCAGGTGGAACTGACGATTCCGAAGCGAATTGTCTTCGGGCTTGACCAGGCGGACCTGGGTGAGTTCGCGGCGATGGTAACCGAGCGCGCGCTGCGGGAACGGGACGGGCATTTGCACCTAGAGGCGCGCGAAGGCGCGGCGGTCTATCGCACGCAGCGGCGCTACACCGTCTACTCCCTGGTGGAGGAGGTGGCGCGGTTCACGAAGTTGGGCTGCCTCGAGGTGGAGGGGGTTCTGCAGCGCTCTGACCATGGGCTCCAGGGCGTGCTGGAGTGGGTGAATCGGGAGAACCAGCTTCTCCCCCTGGTGGTTCGCCGCCTCCTGGAGGCCACAGTTCGCTGCGAAGAGGAGACCGGGATAGAGTGGGAGGAGGTGGAGTTCGCCTGCAACTTCCCAGTGGACAGGTACCTGTCCCCGGAGGAGGAGGCGCGCATGGTCACCCACGAAGACCCTGACCCGCGCTCGTACCACCTCGATCATTACCTGTTCGACTCCTCCGAAGAGAAGCGGCTGTTTGAGGAACTCGTGGGGCGAGAGAAGGACATCGAGGAAATCTACTTCACCGGCGGCATCTCCGACGCGGCGCACAACGAGTTCTTTGTCGAGTACTGGGACGAGAGCGAACAGCGCTGGCGGAAGTACTTCCCAGACTTCTATGTGAAGCTGCGGGAAAACGGATGGCTGGTGATCGAGGTGAAGGCGGCCGATCAGATGGACCATCCCGACGTGGTTGCCAAGGAAGAGGCGGCCCAGAGGCTGTTCGGGATGCTGGAAGCGACGAAGTACGTGATCAAGACCGACGACGAGATCAGGCGAGGGCAGATCGCGGACCTGTTCGCGGTGGCCTAGCTGGTGCCATCTCTCCGATCACCCGGTTTTGATTGCTTCGGCACGCAGTGCCGAAGCCCCCTTCACCCGCCCCTCGCCCGTCTCCTCTCTTCCCCTTGACAAATACATT
>CAZUGW010000330.1:0-4191 GCA_964620055.1 uncultured bacterium | reverse complement strand
CCGCCCTCGGCCAGCCACACGTCTAGCGGCGTGTCCCACCCGCCCGTGGGGTCGAAGCCCATCTGCCCCTTGACCACCGCGTAGAGCGCCAGCGTCGTCTTCAGCGCGGCCGAAGCGAGGTCCGCTCCGGCGTCGGGGTGATGCGCCCGCACCCGCAGTCGCCATCGCCCCGCCTTCGCCTCCCACACGTAGCCATAAGCGACGCGGGGGAATGACCAGTGGTGGATTCGGTCGGCGCGCTCCCCCTCGTGGGCGGCGAACGATCCGGTAGAGAGCAGCTCCCAGTCCGCGCCCTGCACCGAGAGCCTCGTCGTCTCCAGCGGAAACGGCCGCACTTCCGTCACCGCCGCCGGCAACCAGGAGGGCATGTGCGTCGTCAGCAAGGCCGCGAGGCCGAGCTTCGCGTCTGCGTCATCGCGGTACTGAGAGAGCGCGGTTAGGTACTGCTCGGCCGCCTCCTCCGCGAAGCCGCTCGCGGCATAGTCCTGCGCGAGTTGGTGGCGCGCGTCGAGATCCTCGGGGTGAGCGGCGACCTGCGCCTCCAGCGGCGCGAACTCCGCGCCCACTTGCGCAGGACAGGGGGAGAGGGTCAGCAGAACGAGGCCGGCGGCGATAGCGAAGAGCGGACGCCGCATCGCCGCACTAGCTCATCACAGGCAATGGGAACCGGTCGCCGGCCATAGCGAACAGCGCCCGCTTCGCCTCCGACTCGGGCACGGTCTCCAGCGCGGCCCGCGCTCGGGCGAGAGATTCATGGACGCGCGACCAGGAGTGCTCCAGCGCGCGCGTGGACTCCACCAACTCTCGCGCAAAGCGCACCGACTCGGCCGTGACCTCGTCCGCGCCGAGCAGCGCGTCGAGTTGCGTGCGCACCTGCCGGCCGCGCTTCGCCGCGAGGATCAGGGGGAGGGTGGTCTTGCGCTCGGCGAGATCGTGACCCTGCGGCTTGCCGGAGCGGCCGTTGCTCCCCACCAGGTCGAGGATATCGTCTGCGATCTGGAAGGCGAACCCGAACTCCTCGCCATAGCGCTGCAAGGCCTCGGCCATCTCCGGCGACCCCCCGGCGGTGATGACGCCGGCCTTCCCGCACAGGCCGAACAGCGCGCCGGTCTTCGCCCGCACGATGTCGAGGTACTGGTTCTCCGAGATCATCCGCCCCATGAGGCGCATCTCGTGAATCTGCCCGTCGCACATCCGCCCGGCCACCTCGGCCAGCGCGGGCGCGAGGCGGTCGCGGTCCTGGTGGGAGAGGATGGTGAAACCGCGGGCGATCAGGAAATCGCCCAGCAGCACGGAGACTTTGTTACCCCAGTCCGCCTTGGCCGAACGCCGGCCGCGGCGAGAGAGCGCGCCGTCCACCACATCGTCATGAATCAGCGAGGCGGTGTGCACGATCTCGACTACCGCGGCGAAGGTCACGGTGCTGTCGCCCGCGCCCCCCGCGGCCTCCGCCGCGAGGAGCGTTACCATCGGCCGCAAGCGCTTGCCTCGCCCGGAGAGCACCTTGCGCACCGCCAGACTCAGGAAGCCGCGCTCGGACTCCCACAGTTCCTGAATCTTGGACTCGACCCGGGACATGAGGCCGGGCAGCGCCCCATACAGCTCGACGTGCTGAACCGATGGCATAGATCACTTCGATGCGCAAAGATTGCGGAGCGACTCCAGCCCCACCGATGGGAATTATAGGTGATTGTGCAGGAGTGCGCAAGCGGAGGGCATCACTGTTTCGGCGCGCAGATCAGCGCCATTCCTGCCTTCACCAGGTCCGTCACCGCCGCCCGAGACGCCGTCTGACTCATGGCGATGAGCACGCAGGAGCGCGTCCGGGCCGCGATCATCAGGCCCGACGAGGGGTCGCGCACCACGAAGGCCTCCTCCCCGAGTCCCGCGAGGGGAGCGAGGTGTTTCCCCGTCTTCCCCTCGAAGTCGCGCAGTTTCGTCCAAGCTGCCTTGGCGCTCTCGGGTGACGATAGCTCGGCGAGATGCAGCTCGGCAGTATCTTTACCTAACTTATACTCGGCGCTGATCACATTGTCCAGGAACCTATGCCCCAGCGCGCTCTGCCGGACGTATCGCTCGCTATCGCGGACGCGGTCCGCCGCGGGCAGGCGCGCGAACTCAGCCGGCAGACCGGAGGAGGCGGGAATCAGCGCCGCCGTCGCCCTGGCGAAGGCCAGCGCATCCTCCAGACCCTCGCCGGAGAGCTGTGATATCTTCACATACTCCCGGCCCTGCCAGAAGGCCACCACTCCATCGCCCGCGTACCCCTGATTCCCCAGGTCGCGCGCTTTCACATCTGGGGGCCGCTCGGAGGCGAAGACGCCGAAGGCGCGGAGCGGCTCGCCCATATCGTAGATCTCCACCGTGACCGCGCGCTCCCCCACGTCGCTGGCATAGTCGGCCGTCGCGAGACGCAGGAAACCATAGGCCAGGAACAGATCGGCCGCCCCGTCAATGCACTCGTACAGGGTCTTGGCGTCGTACTCCCGCACAGGGCCTTTCGCGGACCAGCCAGGGAGCGCGGCGGGCGGCGAGACGAAGCTGAACATCGCGCCGGCGAAGCATGGGGCGGCCGCGGTCAACAGGATCATCACCACGACGAAATATCTCATCATCTTCCCCCGAGAAGTGGGCTTCAGGAATACCTCTTGGACGGCGGGCCGCAGAATCCTACGCCGGATTCGCCTCTTCGGTCTTGCTAGGAAGGGGCGGTCCCAGCCATCCCTCGAAGAACTCTTGCCAGAGTCGCGTAGGGAGGATGACAAACAGCCAAAGCGACGGCAGACCGACCGCGAGGCCGTGCGGATAGTGCAAGGAGAGCACGCCGAGCGTCGCCAGCGATAGCAGTACGCTCTTCAGCAACAGCGAGGCAGGAGGTGCCGGCTGGATCTTCAGGAGCAGAGCTAGCACGATGGCTGACACCACCCAGACGACGCCCGCCAGGACCCAGGTCAGGGGGTGAGGGAAGCCGCGCAGTTGGTAGCCGAGGAAGGCTGATGCGAGCAGGATGCCGCCGAGGGCGCTGACTCCGACCGAATCCGTATCATGATGCCCGGTGAGCCAGCAGATGATCGGCAATCCAGCCGCGAGAAGTGATCCTCCCAAGACGGCGATGATCGCACGACCGAGACGGCCCATTTCATGTCCTCCGTGGTCTGACGGCGCCGTCCAACCTACGCCGGATTCGCCTGGGCCGCGAAGCCCTGCACGAGGTCCTTCAGCTTCGTCACTTTGTCCGGGGCGTCGTCGGCCTGCTTGCCCACCGCGGTCTGGGCCTCGCCCAGGGCCTGGCGAATCCGCCCCACCTGCTCCCGGTCGGCCTCGCTCGCGGCCGTCTCCAGTTGGGTGACGATCTTGCCCGCGTCATCCAGCGCGCGCTGCGCCTGGCCCCAATCCTTCGTGTTCAGGGAACTCTGCGCGCGGTCCACCGCCTCCACCCCGTTCCCGGCGAGGAGGCCGAACGCGATCTGGTAGGGCCGCTCCGTCTTCTTCGCCGCCTCCATCCGGTTGCCGCCCACCTTCATCAGGATGAGGCCGAGCAGCAGGGCGATGGCCAGACCCACGACCGCAATCTCCACCCCCGTCGTCACCGGGTTCCGCTTCTTCGTCTCGCTCATAAGAGCAGTCTCCTGTTTGCCGGAACGTTCCTCCTAGTAATACCACAGAGCCACCACCTGGTATGTCGCTCCCGAAACCGCAAACTGGAAGGTTTCCCCGCCCCCGGCCCAGAAAACCTAGACCCTAACACCCGAATTGGAGTCAGTCATGGCAAGCACCGTCCACTTCGCATCCTCGAAGATGAAGCGCCTGGCGGCGGAGGATTCCCTGCCCGCCAAGTTCCGCCGCATGTTGGAGAAGTGTGACCTCGCCGGTCTGTTCAACGACAAGCGCGTGGCCATCAAGATGCACGTCGGCGGCCACCTGGGCTATACCACCATCCATCCGCTCTTCATCCGCACGCTGGTGAGCATGGTGAAAGACGCCGGCGGCTGGCCCTTCCTCACCGACGGCTCCTACTCCGTCCCCGGCGCGGTGGCGCGGGGGTATACGCAGGAGACCCTGGGCGCGCCGATCTATCCGGTGGCCGGGGCTTATGACAAGTACTTCTATCCCAAGGAGATCAAATACCGCTCCCTGGAGAAGGTCGAGATCGCGGGCAACCGGCTGCACAACGACAAGGGCCGCGGCCTG
>CAZUGW010000329.1:0-4210 GCA_964620055.1 uncultured bacterium | reverse complement strand
GGAGAACTTGGTGGGCGATTTCCGATACAGGTTCAGCACCCCCACCGGCCGCCCGCCGGAGATCAGGGGGGCGGCGATGGCGGCCCCCAGTCCCTTCTGCCGGGCCTGCCGACGGTACATAAACCGGCCGTCTCGGGTCACGTCCATGCTCACCAGCGGCCGGCCGCTCTGCGCGGCCAGGCCGGGCAGTCCCTCTCCCGGCTTGAGGCGCTGCATCGCCCACTCGCCGGGGCGCAGGCCATGGATCGCTTTCAGCACCAGTTCCCCCGAGTCGGTCTCGACCAGCCACATCAGCCCAACCGGCGCGTCCAGCAACTCGATGGCGGACTGCAACACGACATCGGCGGTCTGACTCGGATCGCGCGCGGCGGCGAGCGCCTCGGACACTTCGCCGAGCTTGGAGAGCCGTCGGACATGCTGGAGCGCGTTCTGGTAGAGCATGGCGCTCTGGATGGCCAGGGCCGCCTGGTTGGCGTAGGTGGAGATGAGGGTGATGGCGTGCAAGTCGAAGACGCGCGGCACATCGTCCGCCACCGCCAGCAACCCGCGCAGGCCCTGGGGCGCGATCATCGGCGCGCACAGGAGCGACCGCGCACTCAGCCACTCCACCACGGCGTCGTGCTCCCGATCCTCCCGCACGACATCCATGACGGCCCGGGGGGACTGGGCGGCGAGCGCTTCCGCGCCGACATGCTCGGAGGCGGGAAGGCGCTGCGTGCGGGTCGTGGGGAACCCGAGCTGACCCTTGGGCAGCGGGTAGAACTCCCCCTCCTCGTCGGCCAGGAAGATCGCGACGCGGGGCGCGCCGAGCACGTTGGCGGCGGCCCGGGCGACCGTCTGCGCGATGCTTCCCAGATCCAGGGTGCTGGCAAATCTGTTGCTCACCCAGGTGAGGTCGGACATCTCGGTGAGCCGGCGCTGGGCGCTCTCGAAGAGCTGCATCTTCTCGATGGCGGCGGCCGCCTGCGGTGCGAAGGCGGCCAGCGCGCGCCGCTGCCTGGGGTTGAACGCGGCCGCGCTGCGCGCGAGCAGCAGCACCGCTCCCAAAGATTGTTCCCGGCCGCGGAACGGCGCCGCCAGGACGGACCGATAGCCCGCCTCCTGCAGCCCTCTCAGCTCGGCGCTCTGAACGCGAGCGCCCTCCAACCAGAGCGGCTCCCCTGACGTCACCTCGCGCGTTCCCGCCGCCAGCGTCTCGAGGTCCTCCGCCAGGCGCGATTGCTGCTCCACGCTTGCGCCCAGGCTGGCGCGCAGCCGCAGTTGCTCGTCTCCTTCGGTCAAGAACAGAAAACAGGCGTCGGCCCCCGTTTCCTCCTGGGCGAGGAGGCACACCTGGTTGACCAGTTCCTCCAGGCTCACCGCGGAGGTCAGCGCCAGTTCCACCTCCGAGACGGTCTGGCGCTTTTCGTCGGCCCTTTCCTCCCAGGCCTGCTCGAGGCCCAGGGAGCGGAGCGCGGCCGTCCCCTGCTGCACGATGCTTACCAGGAGATCCAGCCGCTCCTCGTCCACCTCGCCGTCGTGCACGCTCAAGGCGGCAATCCACCGGTGACCCTCGCGCACGCGCACGATCACCGCGCGCTGCGCGCCCACTGCAGCCAGGAAGGCCGCGTGCTCGCGCACCTCGGGGGAGAGCTCGAGCACCGGGCTGTCGTGCGAGACGCGGGAGGTCCAGAACCGCGGCGGGGGTCGGAACCGGGCCGTCTCGCCCGAGAGCGCGACGCCGATGGCGGCCCCGGCGGCGAACTCGTTGCCCTCCTGTCTCTCCCACCATACCGCGCCGGCCGCCTCGCAGACGGCCGCCGCTGCTTCCACTATGGCGCGCGCGATCGCGGCCGGCGTCTTGGCGCCCTGCAACGCCGCCGCCGCGTGCCATAGCGTCTCGGTGGGACGTTCTGCGTGCTGCTCCATGCTTGGGCCGGACTCCCGCTCGTTTCCCTCCGGTTTGTCCTGCGCTCGGCTTGCCAACTCGCCCGCGAAAGCGAGCAGCCGCGCCCGGACCGCGGCATCAACCACGCCGGACGTCGGGTAGGACTGGGCGCGCGCTGACAGCAACGCCGCCGCGGACTTCAAGTCCTCGCGCGAGCAGACCGAGAGCAGCTTGCTCAGGGCCGGCCGTGGATCGTCCGCAGTCAGATAGTGACCGAACGCGCGGCCGAGTTGACGCCGCCCGCACACCCGCAACAGGCCGCTCTCCGCCTGCTCCAGTTCGGCGAGCCATTCGCCGATTACTTTCCGAGCGGCAAGCGAGACCAGTTCGGGGTCAGGATCGAGTCTGCTTTCTGCCGGCTTCCTGCTCAACGTGGGATGCGCCCTCCAGACCACCCGAATCGAAGCCGCCGCGCGCGCGCTACACTACTCTCTTACTCCCCTGGACACGCGATTGCCTATGGGGTTCCGCCTGCTGATGTGACGAAAAGCTAACACGGCTATGGCACGACCTGGTCGCGGATGGCGGCCAGCCGCTTCGCCCCAATGCCGGGAACGTTCAGCAGTTCATCCACGCTGGCGAACCCGTGCCCGGTCCCCTTCTTCAGGCGGTCCCGGTACTGCACGATGCGCCCGGCCAGCACCGGCCCGATGCCTGGCAGCGCCTCCAGGTCCTCGGCGGTGGCACGGCTGAGGGAGATCACGCGAGGACCGGCCCCCGCCTTCTCCGAGTGCGCGGTGCGAGGGCGCGGGACCGGCGTGACGGCCGCGACTGGCTCGGGTTCCGGGGCTTGGGGGGTTGGTCCTGGCGCGACCTGGTCGGGCGCGATGGCCTCGATAGGTGAAGGAGCCGGTCCCGCAGACGGGGCCTCGTTGAAGAGCGGCTCCGGCGCCCGCGCGCGACCGGCCTGCACACCGTGCTGGTAGGTCAGCACTCCCGCTCCACAGAGCAGGAGCGCGACCAGCAGAAACAGCGCCACCTGCTCAGCCTTGGACAGGTAAAACACTCCCCCTCCGCCTCCTCGCCTTTCGACTCCTCGACTCCGCGACTTACGACACGACGATGCTCACCAGCCGGTCGGGGACCACCACCATCTGCTTGATAGTCTTCCCGTCGAGGTACGGCTTCACCTTCTCCGAGGCCAGGGCGAGGGCCCTCAGCTCCCCCTCCCCCGTCCCCGGGGTCACCGTCAGGCGGTCGCGCAGCTTCCCGTTCACCTGCACCACCACGGTGATCTGCTCTTCCTTCGCGACCTCCACGTCCCACGCCGGCCACTCCGCCAGGTGCACGCTCTCTTCATGTCCCAGCGCGTGCCACAGCTCCTCGGCCAAGTGCGGCGCGAACGGTGCCAACAGGAGCGCCAGCGTCTCGCCCGCCTCCGAGTAGGCCGGCCGCCGCGCGGGCTCGCCGGCGCGGTCCATCACCTCGGTCATCGCGTTGACCAGTTCCATCATCGCCGAGATCGCGGTGTTGAAGTGGAAGCGCGCGATATCATTCGTCACTCGCCCGATGGTCTGGTGAGTCTTGCGCCGTAGCGCCACCGCGCCCGGGTCGTTCGTCTCCCCGACCGTTTCGCGCCACTGCGGGTAGAAGGCCTCCGCGTGCCCGGCCACCGCGCGCCAGACGCGGTTGAGCCAACGCGAAATACCCTCGATGCCGCCCTGCTTCCAATCCGCCTCCTGATCCGCGGGGGCGAGAAAGAGGACGTAGGTGCGCAGCGCATCCGCCCCATAGCGCGGGATCACCTCGTCCGGCCCGATCGCGTTGCCCTTGGACTTGCTCATGGTCGCGCCTTCCATCTGGAGCATGCCCTGGGTGAAGAGCCGCTGGAACGGCTCCTGCGCTCCCGTCAGGCCGAGGTCATAGAGCACCTTGGTGAAGAAGCGCGAGTACAGCAGGTGCAGCACCGCGTGCTCGATCCCGCCGATGTACTGGTCCACCGGCATCCACGTGTCGCCCCGCCCGCGGTCGAAAGGTTTCTCGTCGTTGTGCGGATCGGCGTACCGCAGGAAATACCAGCACGACTCGATCCACTGGGCCATGGTGTCGGTCTCGCGCCGCGCCGGCCCGCCGCACTTCGGGCAGGTGGTCTCGACAAAGGACTTGGTCTCCGCCAACATAGACGCCGTGCCGGTGAACGGGATATCCTCCGGCAGCACCACCGGCAGGTCGGCTTCGGGGACAGGCACGATCCCGCACTGGTCGCAGTAGATGATCGGGATGGGCGTGCCCCAGTAACGCTGGCGGGATACCAGCCAATCGTGCAGGCGGTAGTTGGTGACG
>CAZUGW010000328.1:2719-4212 GCA_964620055.1 uncultured bacterium | reverse complement strand
GCGGGCCTTTGATCGGCACCGTGAAATCATTGCCCAGGCCGAGGAGCCCGTGCGTGAGCTCGAGGATCCGCGCCGTGTTCTTCTTCGCTGGGATGGACACCGTGAGGCCGATCACCCCGGTGGCCAGCGCGACGGCCCCGCCATAGCAGTGGCCCACCAGCACTGTGCCGCCGAGCCCCAGCCGTGCGATCGCCTCCAGCACCAGCCCGGCCTGACGTTCGATCGAATAGACTTCGCCGAGAGGCTTGTCGGACTGGCCGGAACCCATCAGGTCGAGGCGGACGGTGCGGTAGGCGTCCGCGAGGCTCAGCGCCGTCTGCTGCCACGAGAACAACGTTCCCCCGAGGCCGTGCAGGAACACCAGGGGCAGGCCCTGGCCATCTTCCTCGTAGGCCAGACTCCTCCGGCCGACGACCACCTTTGGGATGCCGAGATCAGTACGCATGCCGGTTGCCTCCCCCACACGCGCGCGCGATAGATCTCCTACACCTACTGGGTCTGCGTCGGAAGTGCTGCTCTCCGCTCTCGCCGCGTCGAGCCAATCTACACCACGGGTCCGCAAGTGTGTGGACGGGTGGTGCTACAAGGGGCCACTTGTGGCGGCCGGTGGCGTGCGGCGGGGACACGGCACCCTCACGGCAAGGCCCAAGAGAGCCTCCACGCCTTCGACCTGTAGGTCTCCTTGGAAGCGTAGTCCAGCGCAGGCAGAGGCACGATCATGGTTGGCCCGCCTCCGCGGTCTGTCTGATCTCTCTCGCTGAACCAGATCGGCGCGGCGGACGGTCTACGTTCGCCAGTGCGGTACCCTCCGCATCACCTCCTCGAGCGACGTCACCCCCTCCACCGCCTTCTGCACGCCGAGGGCGAAGCTGGAAAGCTGGCCCTGCCCGCGGGCGAGCTTGGTTAGCTCATCGGCCGGCGCGCCGCGCAGGAACGCCGCCCTGAGCGCGGGAGTGAAGGTGAAGCACTCCTGCAGCGCCAGGCGCCCTCGGTATCCCTCGTGACAGGCCTCACATCCGACCGGGTTGTAGAAGGTCGCGGTCTTAGGTACCCGGTAGCCACCTTCCTCCGCGGACTTCCTGATCTCCGCCAGCAGTTCCTCCTCCGGCGCCTGCTCGATCTTGCAGGCGTCGCAGAGCTTGAGCAGCAGGTGTTGGTTCACTACGCCGATGATGTTGCTCGCCAGGAGCGACCGCTTCACGCCCCAGTCCAGGAAATCGTAAAGAGTGGAGATGCTGTCGTAGGCGTGCAGGCAGGCCAGCACCAGGTGACCGGTCTCGGCGGCCATGGCGGCGGCCTGGGCCAGGTCCGGGTCGCCCTGCAGTTCTCCCACAATGATGACATCGGGGTCCTGCCGTAGAATGGCGCGCACCCCTTCGGCACAGGTGAACTGCTCTACTTTCAGTTGGGCCACCTCAGGCGGGAAGAGATACTCTACCCGGTCCTCGGCCGCCATGATGTTGAGGCCGCGCTCGGTCAGCTCCCGCACGCAG
>CAZUGW010000328.1:0-2709 GCA_964620055.1 uncultured bacterium | reverse complement strand
TCGCGCTATCACGCGGCTCGCGTGGTGGCCTTCCCCGAACCAGTAGGACCGGTGATGAGCAGGAGGCCCCGCGGACGGAGCGTCCACTCCTTCAGGGGCGAGTCCCCCAACCCCAACTCCTCCAGGGTCGGGACGCGGGTGGGGATGTCGCGGACGGCCAGGCGCTCACCGTATAGGGTGGGCACGATGGAGACTCGCAGCGCGATCAGGGTCGGCCCGTAGGTGAGGCGGGCACTGCCGTCCTGCGGACGAGATCGCTCCTCGAGTGACAGCCCTGCCAGTTGCTTCCACTCCAGCACGAGCGGCTCGCAGAGGGAGAGGGGGAGGCGACGCACGTCGCGCAGTTGGCCGTCAATACGCAGGCGCAGCCGCCCGTACTCCTGTCCGGCCTCCCAGACCGGCTCGAGATGGAGGTCGCTCCCGCGGCGCGCGTGGAGGAGCCACACCATCCGTCGCACCAACTGCCGGATCTTTCCGGCCTCGCCGACCAGGGAGGGATCGTCGGATTCCTCGGTCGAAGCCCCCGCCGCAATCAATTCAGCTTCGAGGGCGGCCAGTTCGGCATCCAGCACCTCGATGGGCAGGTTCGCCAGCGCCATCGCTGCCGGCCCCCGCTGCATGTACGCCACCAGGTCTTCCTTGCGGAACCGCCACTGCTTCCCGGCCTTCATCCCGCGCAGCTTTCCCTGGTTGAGCAACCGGTACATCGTAGACTTGCTCACATACAGGAACTCCGCCGCGGCCTCCAGCGAAAGCAGCTCCTGCTCTGGAACAGCGTCAGCATTGCCCATGATCGTCCTCCTTAAGGACTGGATTGAGACGATCACCAGCATAGCCCTCGCGCACCGCTGTTTGTCAAGAGCTATCTTTGATAACAATGCAGAATGATGGATATGACACCCAATGGAGGCCGGGTGATCGTTGTGGGTGTCAGAGAGGCGACGAACGCCCGTCGGCGGACCATGTGAGTCTCTCCGGACCGAGAGGCGCAAGCGAGGGGGAGGCCTACTCGTCAGGGCGGGACCGGGGTCACTTGCGGTGACTGGTGGCGGGGGGTGGGACGCGTTTCAGGACCGCGAATTCCTTGAACGCGTCCGGGTCCGCGGCCGCGTGCAGGAAGAACTTCTGCAGGTCCCGCGTCGGGTCAATGAGCACGGAAGTGCTCTGCTCCAACACCGCAACGCGCGGACGAATGTCACCCTCGAGGACTTGCTCGTCCAGCCAGTCTTCGTTCAGGGTGGCGACGCGCAGCGTGTCCTTCTCGCGCTTCACCAGCCACAGCCGGTGGAGCCCGACGTAATCGTACTGCTCGATCACTTGCTTATCCGCTGCGCTGGGCCTGGGATAGGTGTCGAGAAAGGTGTACATTCCCAGACTCACCAGGTGGGCCTCGCACGCGATCGGCTTGGCCTTCCCCTTCTCGGTCTGCGATTGCGTAGTCACGAGGTAGGCCTTGTCCTGGCCCTTCGCGAAGGTCCACCGGTCGGCCTCACGGGAGCCGGTCTCCTGCCACTCTCCTACCAGGAGCGGATCGAAGATCACGTTCTCGTCCGTGTACAGCGGACGGAGCGCCAGGCCCGCGCCCAGGCACCCCGCCAACATCACTCCCAGCCCCAGCAGCGCGAGCAGCTTAGCTTTTCGCATCTTCCCTCTCCTTTACGCGAGGTGCGGCGAGAGCCGCAGCAAGAAGTCGCCGATGATCTCGGCGGTGCGATCCGGCATCTCCTCCTGGGGGCAGTGCCCGCAGTCCCTGAGCACGCGCATCTGCGCCGCCGCCCCCGGGATCTGCCCGGACAGCTTTCGCCCCAGGGCGACCGGCACCAGCGGGTCTTTCTCGCCCCAGAGCACCAGGGTCGGGAGGGAGATGGTCGCGTAAGAGCGCAGCAGCGCGTCCATGTCTTGTGGCAGCAATCGCCGCGCGGTCTCGCGCAGGGCGTGCCGCCCGCCGGGTGAGCGCACCGCGTCGGCATAGGCCTTGACCAGCCTGGGATTGATCAAGACGGGGCGGTAGTAGGCCCGCCTCAGGCCCTGGCGAATGACGAACTCTGTGGCGGCGAACCGCGCGGCCAGCGCCCCGCGCAGCGGCAGGCGCAGCACGCGCACACCCGAGGGAAGCGGCTGCGGATAGCAGATGGTGTCCACAAGCACCAGGCCTTTGAGATGCAGCCCGTGGTCGCGCCGGAGCAGCGAGAGGCAGACGCCTCCGCCATAGGAATGCCCGGCGAGGACGAATCCCTGCAGGCCAAGTTGGGAGAGGAAGCCGCGCAGGAGCGAGGCCTGGCGTTCCATGGTGTAGGGCTGGTTCGCGGGCTTGTCGGAGCGGCCGAATCCCATCAGATCGAGGGTGATGACGCGGTTCGACTGAGAGAGGATTTGCGCCACCGCCTGCCACGACTCCGACGAGGCCGCGAGGCCGTGCACGAACACCACGGGCCGGCCTTCGCCTCGGTCCTCGTAGACCAGCTTCACGCCATCCACTACCACCGACCCGGTCTGCTGGGCGCTCACTATGGCTCCTCTACTTCTGCATATCATTCTGCCGCCCCTTCCATAACCCTTCGATAGGTTGATGGGATTCCGCGCGGCGGCGGATGGGGTGTGACCCCCTTTCGTTGGTCAGGTGACTGCGTGCGCCTGCGGCGCACCGTCATGGCGACTCCTGCCGTGAGGTAGGAGTCAAGCCACGGTGTCCGCTCCCTTCGGGAGCGG
>CAZUGW010000327.1:549-4212 GCA_964620055.1 uncultured bacterium | reverse complement strand
GCGGGCCGGGCCGCCACGCTCTTCCGGACGCTGAACTTCATCCCCGTGGTGGTGTCGGTGGCGGTGGTCTCGATCATCTGGATGTGGATCTACCACCCGGAGTATGGGGTGATCAACACGGTGCTGCGGCAGTTCGGGATGAAGGAGGGCTACACGTGGCTCTCCGACCCGCAACTCGCCCTGCCCTCCATCGTGGCCATGTGCGTGTGGCACGGGCTGGGGTTCAACATGCTGCTCTTCCTGGTCGGCCTGCAGCGCATCCCGCCCGAGCTCGCGGAGGCCGCGCGGGTGGACGGCGCGAGCGGATGGCAAACCCTCACGCGCATCACCGTCCCGCTCCTCAAGCCCACCATGTTCCTCGTCGCGTTGCTGGTGATGATCGGCGCGCTCAAGGTCTTCGGGCAGATGTTCATCATGACCCAGGGCGGCCCGGCCGATTCGACGCTCTCCATGGTGCTCTATCTCTACCAGATCGCGTTCCGCTACGGCAAGTTCCGCTTCGGCTATGCCAGCGCGCTGGCCTGGTTCCTCGCGGTGTTCATCTTCGCGGTGGCGCTCGTCTCCTTCCGCCTCTCCAAGGAGCGTGACTGATGGCGGTCACCACGGACAAGGTGAAGCGCTACACCGGCTCGGGGCTGCTCTACCTCGTGCTCGCGGTGGTGAGCGCGCTCAGCCTGCTCCCGTTCCTGTGGGTGGTGCTCTCCTCGCTCAAGCCGCACGACGAGTTGTATAGCAAGCACCTCACCTTCTGGCCCCACGCCTGGACGCTGAGGAACTACACGCAGATGTTCGAGCGGATGGTGGGGTTCGGGTTGTACTACCGCAACAGCGTGCTAGTGTCGTGCGGAACCGTGGTGCTGACGCTGTTCATCGGCAGTCTCGCGGCTTACGCGCTCTCCCGCTTCCGGTTCAAGGGGGATCGCGCGCTGCTGGTGATCTTCCTCGGCACCATGATGGTCCCCGGCGAGGTGGGCCTGATCGGGCAGTACGAGCTGTTGAGCAGCTACCGGCTGCTGAACACGCTCACCGGCCTCACACTCAGCTACTCCGCGTTCAGCCTCGCCCTCACCATCTTCGTGATGCACACCGTATTCGTCTCGGTGCCGCAGGAGCTTTTGGATGCGGCGCGGGTGGACGGGTGCAGTTGGTGGGAGGGCTTCTGGCAGATCATGATCCCGATGGGAGCGAGCGGCCTGGCCGCGGCCGGGACGCTGGTGTTCCTCAACTCCTGGAACGAGTTCATCTTTGCCCTCACCATGAACAACTGGACCGACGAGGCCCGCACGCTGCCGGTCGGCATCCAACTCCTGCAGGGTCAGTGGCAGCACTGGGACTACGGGGTGCTGTTCTCCTCCGTCATGCTCTCCTTCCTCCCAGTGATCATTCTGTTCCTGCTCTTGCAGAAGTACTTCATGCGCGGCCTAACGGCTGGGGCCGTAAAAGGATGAGAGATCTAGACACAAAGGCACAAAGACACAAAGAAATCCCTTAGTGCCTTAGTGCCTTTGTGTTTGAAACTAACATGCAAAAGACCATCTCACTAGCGATCATCGCGGCGCTCTTCCTCGGCTTTGCCGCCGAGCGACGCCTCAATTCGTATAACCCGCGCAACAACGGGGTCACTACCGTCCGCGTGATGGTAGACGCGTGGCAGTACTCCGAGTTCATGACCCCGGACAAGGACCTGGAGCGCGTCGTCCGCGCCTTCGAGAAGCGCCATCCCGAGATCAAGATTGACCTGCGCCTCATGCCCGAGTCCGAGGGGATCACCCTCATGCTCCCGTGGCGGGCGAACATGACGCCCTTCGACTTGCTGCTCACCACCAATAACCAGGACATCAGCCAGTATGTCGAGGGCGGGTTTCTCACCCCGCTCGACGACCTTCTCGAGCCGGAGCTCGACGCGGGGCTGCTCCAGGAGTTCCTGCCCGGCTACTTGCAGTACTGCAAAGGCACCGACCCGCGCCTCGGCGAGGAGCGGCTCTACGGCCTCCCGTGGCTGGGCGAGATCATGGCCCTGAACTACCGGCGGGATGTGCTGGAGGAGTGCGGGTTCTCGGACAAGGACGTGCCCAAGACCTACGAGGGATTGGAGCAACTCGCGCGCAAACTCCGCAACCCCGAGAAGAAGCAGTACGGATTCACCCTCGACCTCTCCACCAACTTCTTCACCCAGAACGCCTACGTGCCGCTGCTGCGCTCCTATCGCGGCACAGTGTTGGACGAGAAGGGCCGGCTCGACGTGACCAGCCCGGAGGCGAAGCGGACGTTCGAGACGCTGAAGCGCTGGTACACGGAGGGGCTGATCCCGAAAGGCTCGCTCACCCCCTACCAATCCGCCGACGACTTCCGCGCCAAGATCGCGGTGTTCTTCCCGAACTGGCAGTCGCGCGGCTTCTGGGCGATGCGAGAGATGCCGGAGGGGGAGAAGCGCATCGGCATCGGCCCGGTACCGGGGAGCGAGAAGGCGGGCGCACTCGTCGCCCACTACATCGGCGTCATCCCCAAGGCCTCGCCGGTGCCGAAAGAGGCCGCCCGCGTCCTGCTCGAAGCGTTTTGTTTCGATATCCAGAACGGCGTGGGCAAGGCCGGCAAGATGATCGTGATCAACTATCCCTACCAGCGCCAGCAGCCCGGCGGCGCGCCTCCCGCCGCCCCCGAGATCGCGCAACTCCGCGCCCTCGTTGACCCCCACTACCGCGTCCCGGCGTGGATGCTCGCCCTCCGCCCGACGGTGGACAAGGGCTACTGCATCCCCGATCCTCTCAACTGGTCCCGCGTCGCCGACATCGTCGGCATCGAGTTCCAGAAGTACCTGAACGAAGACATCGGCGCGGAGGTGGCGTTGGGGAGGGCGAAGGGGCAGATAGATGCGTTGTACAGGTAGTTCGCTGGGAGCGCAGGCGTCTCGCCTGCCTCCCGCGCGCATCGAAAGCCAGTGCAGGCGGGGGTCCGGCTACCGGTCGCCTACAATCTCTTTCGCCCATGCAAAGACGGCCGCCGCCAGGCGCACGGCGTTGCGGTGCTCCTCTTCGGTGGCCGGTTCTGTTGGTCCCGGATACCTCAGCACGGTGGCGTAACCGGAAAGCGCGCGGGATTCGAGGAGAGCTTCCGTACGTTCCACGTTGGAGGGCAGCAGGTCTAGCAGCAACTCGAGGCTGTGCGTCTTGGGGAAGGCCACCCCGCTCAGGACGAGCACCGCCTTGATGCTCTTCTCGACCGCCTGCTGCGCGTGGAAGCAGAGATTCTCGTATAGCACGCGCTCATCGCCCGTCGCCTCGGCCAGCGCGAGGTCACTCTCCGCGAACCGCAGCCAGGACTGAGGAGAGTCAGCGTCATGCGGCATACAGCTCTCTCCCCTCCCCCAGAGCTGAACGGTAGATCAGGCCGACGCTCTGACCATATCGCGCCAGGTCCTCTGGGGTGGCGACCACGATCTCCACGGGAAACGGGAGGCCGGAGAACTGCGTGTGTAGATACTCCATGATCTTGCGGCGATGCGTGCCCTCGGGCATCACGACCAGCAAATCCACATCGCTGTCCGGCGTCATCTCGCCCCGCGCGGCCGAGCCGAAGAGCACCACGCGCAGCGGATGCACCGCCTCGACGACGCGCTGGAGGATCAGATCGAGTTGTTCTTGGCTCGGTGCCATCGGTCGTGCC
>CAZUGW010000327.1:0-539 GCA_964620055.1 uncultured bacterium | reverse complement strand
TTATACCACGTGAAGCCGCTCCGCTCCGGCGCCCTCTCATCCACAGGAACACTGACGGTAGGGGCGAGTCGCCGACTCGCCCCCTGCGTTGTTGCTCAGTACTGCACTACCTCAGTATCCGGCTTCGCTTCGTCCTGCAGCGGCGGGAGGGGCACATCGAATGTCAGGACCTCGTCGCTCCAGGGCTTGCGCGGATACGGGTGCACCGTTAGTCTGATAGTCCTCGCGCGGCCCGGTGCGATGGCGGTTGCGCTCCTAAGCAGGGTGGTTGTCCAATACTCTCGCGAGCACACGTAGCCGTTGGTGTGATGGTAGGTGATCCCGAGATCATCAACACCCTCCACCTCTACGGGCCTGCCGCCATTATAGGTCCCGGGCTGCGACTCCTCAGTCGGCCAGCGCGAGAGTGTAAGCACGAGGTCACCTTTCCTATTGGCCTCAACGGAGTAGAGTGTGACTTTCCAGTGTGCGGTCTGGCCGCTGGCCAGCGGTTCGTGGACTCGCGCTCCCCAGTACCGACGGTACGTCACCTTGGTACC
>CAZUGW010000326.1:1596-4218 GCA_964620055.1 uncultured bacterium | reverse complement strand
GAGGCAGCACCCAAAAAGGGGGCGTAATGCGCAACGCAATGATGGGCCGAATGATTATGCTGTTAGTCGTAGGCGTCGTCTGCCTGGCCGCTTCGCAGGCCTACGCCGTGACGAATCCCATGACCGGCGGCGCGGTGGACGCGGGCGCCAACTACATCACCCTCGGGGTGGTCGCCCACATTACGGGCGACGACAATCTGAACGGGAGCGCGACGATACAGTATCGCGTTCAGGGATCGCCGACCTGGAAGCAGGGGCTTCCACTCTACCGCCTCGATGCCACGCGGTTCGCGGGCAGCATCTTCTACCTCACCGCCAACACGACTTATGAAGTGGACGTGACGCTCAGCGATCCGGAAGGGGTTACGGGCGATCCGGCGGTGTTCACGCTCACCACGAAGAACGAGACCGTCCCCCAGGGCAGCGGGCGGGCGATCTATGTCTCTACGACGGGGAACGACAACAACCCCGGGACGCAGGCGAGCCCCTATAAGACCATTGGCAAGGCGGCGAGCGTGGTAGTGGCCGGCGATTTCGTGCACATCCTGCCGGGGACCTACCCCGAGTTCGTCACCCTGTCCCGGTCCGGTACCGCGGCGGCCTACATCACCTACAAGGCGGAGAGCGCCGGGGTGATCATGCAGAGCTCGAGCGCGACCTACAAGGATGGGACGCCGGACTGGACGCTGGACACCGGCAACACCTATGTGGCGAGCTGCCCCAGCGTCACCACCTACGTTGCGGCGGATGGAGTGCGGCTCTATCGGCGAGGCACGCTGGCGTCCTTGCGGAACAACGCGAACGGGATTGACGGCGGGTTCTATTACCAGTCCAGCAAGAAGAAGCTGTACGTCTCCATCCCTGGCAGCGGCGGCGACCCGGATAACCACACCATGGATGTGGCGACGTTGACGCAGGCCCTTCGCATCACCTCGAGCTACAACGTGATTGACGGCCTGGAGGTGCGGTACTACGGGATTGACGACTATCAGAAGGGGATCTTCATTGACGGCGGCAGCCGCAACATCATCAAGAACTGCAACGTGCACAACTGCGGGAACGCGATCTGGGTGAAGCAGACGATCTCCAATGACAACCTGATCGCGAACAACACGGTCTACGACACGGGCCTCACCTCGTGGCCGTGGGACCAGGTGAAGAACACGGAGATGGAGGAGCAGCTCATCTTCCTGGAGGCCGGCTGGGGCAATGTGGTGCACGACAATATCGGCCACACCCAGTTCGATGGGCTGGACCCATCGGTGTGGAGCGACCCGAACAACGAGGCCTATAACGGCAACACCGACTTCTACAACAACACCATCTACGATTGCCTGGACGACGGCGTGGAGGCGGAGGGGACGGACATCAACCTGAAGATCTTCAACAACTCCCTCTCCCACTGCCACATGGGCATCTCCGTCGCCCCGGTGACGAAGGGGCCGTCCTACTTCCTCCGGAACGTGGTCTATGAATGGCACAACATTCCGGGGCAGAACGCCGCCGCGCTCAAGTTGGGCCAGAGCAACGCGGGGCGCTGCTATTTCTACAACAACACCTACGCCACTCCCGCGGCCAGCCAGAACGGGATCGAGCCGGTAGGCAACTGGAACAATATCTGGAGCCGAAACAACGTCCTGTATGCGAGCTGGTACGCGATCGAGGACTACCAGACCAACACGAATACCAGTTGGGACTATGACGACATCTTCACCACCTACTGGGTTCCGGCCGACCCGCGGTATGTGAAGTGGAACAACGTGAAGTACGCGACCCTGCCGCTGTGGCAGTCCGGCACGGGGCAGGAGGTGCATGGCCTCAACGCCAATCCCCTCTTCACCAACTTGAGCACCGGCGATCTGACGCTGCAGACCGGCAGCCCGTGCATCAACACGGGCGTCGTGCTGCCGAACGTCACCGACGGCTATCTCGGGACCGCGCCGGACCTGGGAGCGTACGAGAAGCAGTAAGCGAGGACGTTTGGACGAACAGGAGAGCGAGGGGCGACCCAGCGGATCGCCCCTCGCTTCATTCAGTCGGCGACATCTGCCTGGGAAGGCTGGAGTAGCAACAAACAGCCCTCTCTGCGGACTTCTCAGGCTCCTCCCGATTCCTCGGCAAAAGTCTGCGTTCTTCCAGGGTGGTCGCAAGGTGATCGCAGCCCGCTGGACAAGAAAGTGCCCTGGAGGGGGCCGAGATTCGGACCCTCCTCCAAGTCGGTGTGGTTCGGCCTCCCAGGGCGAGCGGAGAGGAGGTGAGCTAGGCGGAGAAGCGCCACCGCGCGCGAGCACGCGGACCGAACTCGATCCGGCTGAGAGAGCGCTTGGAGGGAGAGATCATGAAAGAGCTGCTGACGGTCAGGCTGTGTGCAGTGATGGTGGTGCTGTGCTTCGCAGTTGGCGCGGCTCATGCGGCGGTTAATCCTATGACGGGCGGGGCAGTGGACGCCGGGGCGAACTACATCACGGTCGGGGTGATTGCGCATATCACCGGCGACGACAATCTGAACGGAAGCGCGACGGTGCAATATCGCGTGCAGGGATCAGGCATCTGGAAGCAGGGCCATCCGCTCTACCGTCTGGATGCGACCAGTCTGGCCCAGAAGGCGCGACTCGACCTCCG
>CAZUGW010000326.1:0-1586 GCA_964620055.1 uncultured bacterium | reverse complement strand
TGAAGTGGATGTGCAACTCAGCGACCCGGACGGCGTGTCGAACGACCCGCCGGCGTTCTTGATCCCCACGAAGTCCGAGACCATTCCGGGACAGGGCACGGGAACTCATCGCTGGGTTTCGCCCACCGGAAACGATAGCTGGCCCGGCACGCAGACTCAGCCCTACAAGACCATCGGCAAGGCCGCGACAGTGGTGAACCCCGGGGACTTCGTGCACGTCATGCCGGGCACGTACAATGAGGCGGTGCTGCTGAATCGCTCGGGCAGTTCCTCGGCCTACATCACCTTCAAGGCCGAGGCCGCGGGCGTGATCCTGGACAGTTCCAACCCGACCTATCTCGATGGCACGCCGGACTGGACGCTGGACAGCGGGAATGTCTACGTGGCAAGCTGCCCGACGGTCACCACCTACGCTGCGGCGGACGGGGTGCGACTCTATCGGAGGAGCACGCTGGCGTCGTTGAAGAACAACTCGGGCGGAGTGTACGGCGGGTTCTTCTACAACTCCTCGAAGAAGAAGCTGTATGCGTCCATTCCCGGTCCCGGAGGCGATCCCGACAACCACACCATGAACGTGGCCACCAAGGCGCAGGGGATCAAGGTGATGGCCAACTACCAGGTGATAGACGGCTTCGAGATCCGCTACTACGGGATTGACGACTACCAGACGGGCATCTGGGTGGACGGCCGGGATACGCCGGTCGGCGCCTACCTGGTGATCCGCAACAACGTGATCCACAACACCGGCGAGGGGGTCTGGTACCGGGGCGTCAACTGCGCCAACAACCTGATAGACAACAACGTGTTCTATGACGCGGGGATCACGTCCTGGCCCTGGAGCATGGTGAAGAACACGGAGATCGAGGAGTCCAGCGTCTCGGAGGAGGGCGGGTGGAACAACGTGGTGCGGAACAACGTGTGCCACGGGCAGTTCAACGGCATCGGGCCCGGCAACTGGGACGCGCTGAATGACGAGGCCTACAACGGGATGGCGGACATCTACGGCAACACCGTCTACGACATCTCCGATGACTGCATGGAGCCAGAGGGCGCCCTCGTTAACTCGGCGATCTATAACAACTCGCTGAGCAACTTCCACATGGGCGTTTCCACCTCGCCCATCACGTTCGGACCGCTGTACGTCTTCCGCAATGTGCTGTGGCAGTGGCCGGCTCCACCTCCGTTCTACAACCCGGGCGATGCGTCGGCCCTGAAGACCGGCAACAGCACCGCAGGGCGGATATACTTCTACCACAACACGTACTGCACCACGGCGACGAACCAGAACGGGATCACGCCCAACGGTAACTTCAACAACATCATCCACAAGAACAACATCCTCTACGCGACTTGGTACGCGATCGAGGACATGAACAACGGTGGCGGCGGGACCAGTGTCTTCGACTACGATGACATCTACACCACCTACTGGGTCCCGGCCGATCCGCGCTATGTGAAGTGGGCGAACGTCAGGTACCCGACCCTGCCAGACTGGACGGCGGCGACGGGGCAGGAGCCGCATGGTCTGAACGCGATCCCGCTGTTCACGAACATGAGCACGGGCGATCTGACGCTGCAGACAGGCA
>CAZUGW010000325.1:3954-4228 GCA_964620055.1 uncultured bacterium | reverse complement strand
GCGGCCGCTGACGGCTGGGCGTGCACGGCGACTTCGTCGCCCCTCCCGCGACCGACCAGGCCCTCGTTATCGGCAATGTCGCCACGTTCGTGTTCTACCAGCCGGTGGGAGCCGACGAGATGACCCTGCAGGTCCAGCGCGACCAGGGGGCAGGGGTTCCCGTCAACTTCGCCCCGGCTGACACGCTCCAGCGGGTGATCGGCGGCCTCGATATCCTGCCCCCGGGCTTTTTCGGTTTCGCCGTCCAGTCCATCCAGGTGAACCTGAGCGACCT
>CAZUGW010000325.1:1985-3944 GCA_964620055.1 uncultured bacterium | reverse complement strand
GAGGGGACATCACCGCGCCCAGGCCGTGGCCGCTGAACTTGACCAACGAGTTCGGTTATGTGTGGAGCTTCCCGGTGAATAACCTGGAACTCACCGGCGCCGCCCGCGCGGCCCTGACGCGGCAGCAACAGGACCGGCTCAGTCTCCTCCGGGCGAATCGCGCGTTGCGCGTCCGTCCCCGGACGGACGACCGCTCGATGCACGTGCCGCGCTAAGCCAATCTTTGGCCGGCGGGATCTTTTCAGGTCCCGCCGGCCTTCGGTTTTCGTTCCTCTGCGACCACTGCGATGAGGTACGGTATGCCCCCAGGCCGCGCGACGCACGTATGGGCTTTCCTGGCGCTCCTTCTCTCCCTCGCGCCGGTCCCCGCGTATGCCGTGACCATGGCCGGCAGCATTGAGGTTCGGGCCGATCCCGACCGCCTCCCCGCCGACGGGCGGAGCCAGGCCGTGATCGTGGCCGAGGTGCTGGGGCCCACCGGCCTTCCCGTCCCCGACGGCACCCCAGTGCGCTTCTTGACCACGCTGGGCCGGATTGTCTCGCCGGTCCAGACCGTAGGCGGGCTGGCGCAGACCGCGCTCACCGCCTCCCAGGCGGCAGGGACGGCGGTGGTTTCGGTGGTCGCGGGCGGGTCCCGCCAAATCCTCGAGATCGAGTTCACGGCCAGACCCGGGAGCAGCGCGCCCGGGTCGTGCACCATTGAGCTGAACGCGGACGAGATCTCCTACAGCGCTGACCGCTGCCTGTTCGTCGCCACCTGGAACGCGCGGCTGGAGACGCCGCGCCTCTCGCTCCACGCCGACAGCCTCCAGTACGAGCCAAACTCTAATCTGGTCCGCGCCCAGGGGAACGTAACCCTCAAGTCCGGCGGGAAGGAGGTGCGCGCGGACGCGCTGCGCTATGACCTGCTCTCCCTGCGCGGGCGGCTCATCCGCCTCTCGCCGGACCGCGTCGAGCGACTGGTGGTGGAGGGCGATCTCCTGGAGACGCGGGCAGACGAGGCGAAGGACGAGGCCCTCTGGGAGCCGGTGAAGACCGAGGAGACGCGGACCTGGGTGAAGGCGCACCGGGCCATCATTGATCCGGGGAACCGCATCATCCTCGACCACGCCACCTTCTACGTGGACGACGTGAAGGCGCTCAGTCTCCGGCGGCACGTGATGTCGCCCACCCCGGGTGCGGCGGTGTTCCGGGATCTGCTGGGGTTCAGTTCGGCGGGCGGCGTGAGCCTGGACTATCCCTATTACTACCGCGCCAGCGCGCACCACATCGGCACCCTCAGCTTCCGTCGCAACGCGCTCGCCACCGGATCGCAGTGGATGCCGGGGTGGGCGCTCGGGCTGACGGAGGAGTATACTCACGAGGGGAAAATGGAGGGGTCGTTCTCCCTGGACGACGTCGTCCACCCCCGCCGCGGCGTTCATTGGCAACACCAGCAGCAGTTCGCGAGGGGCCTGACGGTGGACGCGGACGCGAGCTCTCTCGGTTTCGAGGAGAACGAGCCGCGCTACCGCGCCGCCAGCCTGAACGTCCGCCGGCCCGTGGGAGCGGGCAACGCGACGCTCACCCTCGGCAAGAGCGACTTCGGCCAGTCGCAGGAGCAGTTCGAGTCCCTCGGCTACCGACTCCCCTCCTTCCGGCTTCCCGGCGACATCCTGGGTACGCCGAGCTTCAGTCTCCGCCACTCAGCCCGGGAGATCGTGATGCAGGACACGCTGGTGGACCCGCGGACGGGCGAACCCATCGTCTTCAACGCCGGGAGCGGAAGCAGCACCTCCGCGGGGTTCGACCTCGGGTTCGATCTCAAGTCCCGCCCCGTCGGCGCGATGACCCTGAGCGGCACGCTTTCCACCGGTTATGTCTACTACCTCTCCGGCGGCTCGGCCCAGCCCACGTTGAGCAGCCGCTGGACGCTGGATCGTCGCTTCCAGAATCAGGGTCGGGTGGCCCTCACCTACA
>CAZUGW010000325.1:0-1965 GCA_964620055.1 uncultured bacterium | reverse complement strand
GCTACTCGGCCACCGCGGCCGGCACGCAGCCCGGCCTGCTGGCCACCGGACGCCAGACGCTCACCCTCGCGGCGAGCGGCAAGGTGAAGGGGGCCACCGTCGGCCTCAGCGCCTCGCGGGACCTGCGGGGGGACCGGGAGTACGGCTCGCTAACGGTGCTGAAGCCGCTGCCGTTCGGCAGCGACTCCCTGGGCCAGCCGCTTTGGACCCTGGGGGCGAGCCACCTCGACGCGGATCTCTCGGGGCAGATGCGCGTTCAGCGCGGACAGCACGCAGTTCTCGCTCAGTCGCGTCTTTGGCCGCTATGAGGCCTCGGTGCGCTATTCCCCCCAGGGCGCCGGGGCGTTCTCCACCGACCGCCCGTGGATCAGCCCCTACGGCGTGGGCTACACCTACTCCGGCGGGCGGCGGGTGTGGCTGGAATTCAGCGCGACGACGCACTAGGGTTCCGGCGATTCATGTACGCGCCCTCTTCCCTTCGACCGACGCGTGTGCTATACTAGCAAACGGGCGTTTCCACCAATCCGCTGTGAGTTGCGCGCCGACACGCGCGCGTGTGCGTAGGGTATAGTCCGTATGGCCATGACCAACCGATTCGAGCTGCTCTCCGATCTCGGTCCCAAGGGTGATCAGGCGCAGGCGATAGAGAAGCTGGCCGACGGCCTCCAGGGCGGCCTGAAGCGGCAGACGCTGCTCGGGGTGACTGGCTCCGGCAAGACCTTTACTATCGCCAATGTGATCGCGCGCGTCCAGAAACCTACATTGATGATCGCGCACAACAAGACCCTCGCAGCCCAGCTCACCGGGGAGTTCCGCGAGTTCTTCCCCAATAACGCGGTGTGCTACTTCGTCTCCTACTACGACTACTACCAGCCGGAGGCCTATCTCCCGCAGACCGATACCTATATCGAGAAGGACTCCTCCATCAACGAGGAGATTGACCGGCTCCGCCACTTCGCCACCCAGTCGCTCTACGAGCGGCGCGATGTGATCGTGGTGGCGAGCGTGTCCTGCATCTACGGCCTGGGCTCGCCGGAGGAGTACGAGGGTTTCACTTTCAACGTGGAGCGCGGGAAGACGTACGACCGCGATCGGCTGCTGCGACACCTGGTGGACATGCGCTTCGCGCGCAACGATATCAATCTGACGCGCGGCCACTTCCGCGTGCGGGGCGATGTGCTCGAGGTTTTCCCCGTGGACGAGGAGCGGATCACGCGGATCGAGATGTTCGGCGACGAGGTCGAGCGCATCCTCTCCGTCAGCCCCCTGACCGGGGAGATTCTGGACGAGCGGGAGCGGGCGATGCTCTTCCCCGCCTCACACTACGTCTCCACCCTGGAGCGGCAGGAGCGGGCCCTCGCCACGATAGAGGCCGAGCTCGGCGAGCGGCTGCAGTACTTCCGCGACCGCGGGATGCTGCTGGAGGCCCAGCGCCTGGAGCAGCGCACCCGCTACGACCTGGAGATGATCCGCGAGATCGGCTACTGTCAGGGGATCGAGAACTACTCCCGCCACTTCGACGGCCGCGCGCCAGGGCAGGCGCCGTTCACGCTGCTGGACTACTTCCCCGATGACTTCCTGATGGTGGTGGACGAGAGCCACCAGACGATTCCGCAAGTTCGAGGTCAGTACGGCGGCGACCGCTCCCGCAAGGAGTCACTGGTCACGCACGGCTTCCGCCTGCCCTCGGCCTTCGACAACCGCCCTCTCACCTACGACGAGTGGGAGGGGCGGACCAATCAGGTGATCTACACCTCGGCCACCCCCGGCGATTACGAGCTACGCGTCTCCGACCAGGTGGTGGAGCAGATCATCCGCCCAACCGGGCTGGTGGACCCGCAGATCGTGATCCGGCCCACCAAGGGTCAGATTGACGACCTGATCGGCGAGATCAGGCAGCGGGTGGACCGGAGCGAGCGCGTGCTGGTGACCACGCTCACCAAGAAGATGGCCGAGGATCTGTCG
>CAZUGW010000324.1:0-4251 GCA_964620055.1 uncultured bacterium | reverse complement strand
CGACCGCAGGGTCGCGCGAAACGCGTTGAGCATCCGCTCGCCCAGATCTCGGCCTTCCTGCACCACCACCTCGGCGGCCGGGCAGGCTTCGGCGACGAGCGCGGCTACCGCCGCCACGTGCGCCTCCTCGGCCGCGGCGACGAGCATGGAGGCGTCCATCCTCGCCGCGTTCGCCAAGGTGTCGAGCAGGAAGCAGCGGTACAGCTCCGCCGCCCCCTCCGGGCCGAGGGCGGGAATGAGACGCGTCTTCGCCTCGCCTGGCACGGGGGCGCGGGCGAAGACAACGAGGGCGGCGCGGTCAGTCGTCATGCCGCGTAGTTCGCCCCCGTACCCCCGCGAACCCTTCTCAGATTCGGCGGGTCAGGTGACGGAGAAAGGCTGGCGCTTTTCAGCGCACGGCCTGCGTGACGTCTGTTTGGTCGTAGGGCCGCCTCACGTCCGGGAAGTACCACGAGACATCGGGCAGGTGCGCGAGGTGCGTGCCGAAGTAATGGTTGAGCACGACGCGGAACGAGTTGACCGGGCTGATGCTGGGGTAGAGCTCTTTCTGGTTCATCCCGGGGAGGTAGTAGGCGTTGAGGATGCAGAAGTGGTAGCGCTCACTACTCATCACCGTCACTCCATTCGCGCGGACGGCCCTTTCGCCCGGCGCGCCTAGCTCCATGCCCTCGTCGGCCTGCAGGACGATGATCGGCGGGCGCGCGGAGTGCGCCAGGATATCCTCGATCAACTCGCGGGCGCGGCGGTTGGCGTACTCGATCTGGTCGCGGCAGCGCCCCACTGGATCGCCCATTGACTGGCTGAGGGTGAGCGGCTGTTCGTTCGATCCGAAGACCCAGGGCTGGTGGGGAAGCAGGAGATGGGCGAAGACGAACTTCGGGCCCGGACTAGCCGGCACGCGGCGCAACTGGTCGAGTTGGTAGAGAGTGGTTACGCGATGCCTCAGGCGGGAATCGGGCACCAGGCGGAGGCTGGCGAGGAACGGGCGGAGGAGGGTAGTGTCGAGGACGAGCGCACTGAACTGGCTGATGGGAACAAAGGGCGAGCCGAGGTTGAGGTCGGCATGACGGTTGAAGCGGGTGGGATCCCACCACGAGCCGGTGTGAATATAGCGATACCCGCGTGCCTTGAGGAAACGCTGGAGCGCGTGATCCTGGAGCATCAGGTAAGTGGGCGTCTCGTCCGGCGAGTCCTTACCCATCTGCCTGGCCAGGTCGGTGAGATAGACCATGTTGAGCGAGGAGGCGAGAGAGAGGCAGGTTCGCGCATAGTTGGTCCGGCTCTTGTTGGCTACGTAGAAACCCTTGCTATGGAGCCAGTCCAGGAACTCGTGGTTGTCGAAGTCCAGGATGACCTTGGTCGCGTCCGGCCCGTAGTAGCGATCGAGGATAATGTAGTAGATGTCGGGTGGCGTGCCTTTGCACGCGGGCGCGTCGGGACTGACCTGAAGGTCGGCCTCCGCGACTCTGGGGAGGACGGGGCGCTTGCGCGTCAGTTCGGCGGGGACTACCTGGAACAGCGAGGCCGCCACCAACGCGACGGCGGCGACGGTGAAAGTGTTCACCAGCGGTTTTGGGTCGTCGGCCTGCCCCGCGATCAGGGCGGCGAAGCAGATGGCCAGCAGACAGACCGCGGGTGAGAGCAGGAAGTCCACTGGCTCAGGGGGGTCGCCCATATGGTGGGAGAACAGGGCGTCGGCGGCGTGGCCGTAGGAGAAGAAGACGACGAGGAAGATGGAAGCGGTGATGGCCGCCCTCCCCCAATCCCTGGCAAAGCGCCGGGACACGAGAAGCGCGAGGAGGCCGAACAGCAGCGAGGCGGCAAGCGGAAGGAGAATCTCGGGCAGGCGCACCTGGCCGAAGTTGTGCACGTAGAGAAAGAGCACCGGGTTGGCGGCAAAGAGCAGCGGCAGGAGGAGGTGGTATCTGCGCATCAGGTGTCGCGCCTTTCCATCAAGTAGATCACGCGCCCGGAGTCCGGGATTGGCGTGGAGGAGAGAATCTCGAAACGCGTCGCGAAGGCCGCCTCGAACACCGCCTGCGTGTAATCAGTGAAGATGTCCTCCCGCGTCGCCAGCAGCCGCTGCACCTGCGGATCGTCCTTGGGGACGAATTCGATGATGAGGTGCGAGCACAGACTGCTCAGGAAATCGGCGATAGCCGGCAGGGGGAGGTGGTTCGAGATGGCGAGGTGGTGCACCAGCGCGAGGGCGAGCACGAGGTCGGCCGGGCCGCGCTCCAGCAGGGACGCGCGCTCCCGATTGCGCCACCCGATTCCGGGGCTGGGATTGGTGAGATCGAGGACGAGGGGGAGCAGGTTCTCCTCGCCGGCCTCGCGGCATGCGAGGTAGTTGCGCTCCACCGCGGCCGGGTCGAGGTCGAAGGCGAGCGTGAGCGCGCCGCGCGCCGCGGCGAGGCGGCTGAACAGCCCGGTGTTCGCCCCGAGGTCCCACGCCGTTCGCGGATTGGCGCGCGCCACGAAGTCCGCGACGACCCGCTGCTTCTCCCGCAGGCCGGCCTCGGAGTAGCTGTTGTCGGCGTAGTACTCGGCCCACTCCGTGCCGTGAGGCCGCCAGGTGAGCTTGCTTACCGACGATTCCAGGCTATCCATCAGACCCAGCAGCGCCATCCGAGACACCCGTCCGACCGGCGCGACGGCCGTTCCGGCGTGGCGCGCCTGGCTCTTGGCGTGAAGATGCAAGTGCATCTGCAGCCCAGGCGTGAGCCGGGTGCGCCATGGCAGCAGCCTGCTGGCGAGGTCGAGCGGCACGCCGTCAATGTAGATGCGGAGCAGTTGCCCGAGCCGCACGTCAGCGTGCGCCATCAGCGCGAGCGGCGCGAGGAAGTGCTGGCAGAACTGCCGATAGGCGATCCAGGGCCGCCCCTCACGATAGATCTCGAACGACAGCGTATCTATCAGCACGGGCTTGCCGCGGTGGAACTGGAGGTTATACGCGCTGGCGTCCTTCAGGCAGAGACCGTGTTCCAGGGCCAGCTTCTGAATCCGAAGGGTGGCGAGCGCGGCGTCCTTGAGTTGGCTGAAGCACCACTCGTAGGGGTGGGAGATGAACCGCATTACCTCTGGCTCGATTACCTTGTAGGCGAGGCTCGAATCAACCGGCGCGACGTCCGATTCGGTGTGAGGGATCAGGAGGTCGGCCGCGCGCAGCGCGTCGTACAGCCCCGACGCCATCAGCAGGTCGTAGTGCTCGCGGTAGCACACGTTGACCTGGCGGAAGAGCTTCCCGTCGCGCTGGAAGAGAAAGCCGCTGGGATCGCGGAACGAACTCGCGACTCGCCCGTCAGAGGTCGTCGGAGTCATGCGGCGGCTCTTTTCGGAAGAGGCGCGAGCAGGAGGAGCAGAGGCGACGCCAGTACACCTTCAGCGCGTAGGCGCCAGCCAGGGCGCTGGCGATGGCGAACTGCAGCATGTAGCTGCCCGCGCCGGGGTCAATGTAGGCGTGGGCGCGGGTGGGGAAGACGAGGCAAAACGCGCCGAACAGGATGATAAGCCGCGCCGCAATGTTGATCCGAGCCATACCTGCTCCCAGCCCACCCTCATCCGGAATTGTAGCCGACCCGCCGCGGCCTGTCAAACCACGCCCGCTTCCTCTCCTCTCGCCTCGGAGTTTACCCTGAGCGCAGTCGAAGGGCCTATCTTCTCTTGAACTGCTCCCTCACTCCCTGCCAGATCGCCGGGTCATCGCCCAGCAGACACCAGAAGCACACCCCCGCGACGTCGAGATCGTCCACGAACACGAGATTGCTCCGCGTGCTCCGGCCGTCGGTGACATAGAGCAAATGCGGCGCGCTCTCCGCGTCGGTGTAGCGGATCAGGCTCACGTCCCAGTACGAGATCCACTGCCGCCCCTCCGGCGCCTCCTTCTCCCGCGCCGCAATCCACTCGCAGTTGTAGATCTGCTCCGACTTCTCCGGGTGCAGCATGTTCCAATCCACCGAGTACGTCGGCAGCCCCGCGATCAGCTTTCCCTTGGGCACTTCCTGCGCGGTGTAGGCCAGCATATCCCGCACCCAGGGGGCGATGGCGGTGGGGCCGGGCGGCGAGGTGGGGGAGGGGTAGAACATGTCGTAGTTCATCTGCCGAATATGATCGGCATACCGGGCGATCACCGGCACATCAATAAAGCTCTGCCCCCAGTCGCGCCGGTACGCGCCGAGATAGCCGCCGGTGCAAATGCTCAGCATCGGATTGCGCGCGTGCAGGGCCTCCGCCAGTTGCGCGAAGAAGTCC
>CAZUGW010000323.1:0-4255 GCA_964620055.1 uncultured bacterium | reverse complement strand
GGCCCTGTCCCCGGCGGCGGCGTGACCTACATCAACGTCGCGCCGGTGTTGGACAAGGTCCGCAAGGACGTCCGCGGTGACGAGAAGGTGGGCGTGGACATCGTCCGGCGCGCCCTGGAGGAGCCCCTCCGCACCATCGCCAACAACGCGGGCCACGAGGGCTCCGTGGTCGTGGCGCAGGTGAAGGCGGCCGACAAGCCTGGGATCGGGTTCAACGCCATGACCGAGCAGATCGAGGACATGGAGAAGGCCGGGATCGTGGACCCCGCCAAGGTGACGCGCTCCGCCCTCGAGAACGCCGCCTCCATCGCCTCCCTGCTGCTCACCACCGAGGCGCTGGTGGCCGAGAAGCCGGAGAAGAACCCGCCCGCACCGATGCCTGGCGGCGGCGGAATGCCGGAGTATTAGTAGGGACTAGGGATTAGGGTCTAGGACCCAAGGACGGAGTCCACAGGGGCGGCGAGAGCCGCCCCTGTGGCGCGTCTGGGGAAGGCTATGGGAACGGCGGGAGTTGACTTTACGGTACTTTATGGTACTCTACGATCAGGAGAGTGCTATGGCAGAGGAACTGCTCACTGTCAAAGAGGTCGCGGCCCGGCTGAAGCTCAACCCGCAGACGGTGCGAAGGTGGATTCGGAGCGGGAGGTTGCGCGGCGTGCGGATCGGGGCGAGGGGGTGGAGGATCAGATCGGAGGAGATCAGTCTTCCGCGGGCACCTCTGGCTTCCGAGGAACTCCAGAGACGGCAGGCGTTGATGGCGCAGTTTCTAGCGATTCGCGAGGAACTGAGGGAGGCCGAGGTGTCGGGAGCAGAGCTTAGCCGCGAGGCTCGGCGGGATCTTGTCGCGCGCGGCCTGTCAGAGAGCAGGCTTCCAACGCTAACTCCTGAGCAGCTTGCAGCGCGAGAGCGCGCCGTGGAACGGCTGCTCTCGCTGCGCGCGGCGTTCGCGCGGCCCGGTCCTTCGCTTCAGGAGATACTCGACGAAGAGCGGCGTGAACAGGAGGAGGACTAGCTTGGACGTGCTGGTCCTTGATTCGAGTGTGGCCTTAGCCTGGGTGATGGTTGACGAGGGGCTAGTCGAACCCGCCAGTAGGTTGATGCGAGCGGCAGCGCGGGAAGAGGTGATGCTCGTGGCGCCAAGCCTGTGGCCGTATGAGATCGCCAGCGGTCTGCGCCGCGCCACGCGGCGTGGGAGGGTGGATGCTGACTCCGCCTGGGAGGCTCTGAAGCAGTTACTGCAGCGGGAGGTGGTTCTCTACCCCCATGAAGAACCGATCTCCCTCGGATGGCGACTTACGCGATCTCACGGCGTCTCGCTATACGACGCCTCCTACCTCGGCCTTGCTCAGCACCTCGGCAGCCTATGCGTTACCGCCGACCAGCGTCTTGTCAACGCCGTCGCCGACACCGGGCTGGTGAAGTGGATTGGTGACTACGAGTAACGCGTCGCGCTACTTTCCCAACCCCAGCACTCGCGCCAGACACTGCTTCGCCGCGGGCGCGAGCCACGTGAGGTTGCTAGGCCGTAGCACGACGTCGCGGTAAGTAGTGCGCCCGGAGACGCAGTCGAAGAGGGCCTGGCGAAGAGGCGCGCTGCGGTCGGCGGCGAGGAGGAACGGATCGAGCAGGTCGAACCGCTCGGTCATCATCACCAGCCGTCGGACCAGCCGCCCGTAGCCGGCATCCCGCATGAGTTGCCCCTGGCCTTGCGCCACTCCCGCGAGCGCCTCTGCCGAGAGGCCGCGCTCCAGCATTATCTGGGCGCACCGCCGCCCGCTCTCCAGCGCGCAGTTGATCCCCTTTCCCTTGAACGGCCGCACCAGACCGGCCGCGTCGCCGATGATCACGTAGCGGTCGCCGCAGATCCCCCGCGCCGGGCCGAGCGGGAACGCGCCCTTGTAATAACCCTCGACCTCCGGCTCACGCGGGAGCAACCGCGCCACCTGCTCCAGCGCGAGGAACGCGTCCAGGTCCGAGGACTGCAGCCGCGCTCCCGCGATCAACACGGTGATGTGATTGCCCTTCGGGATCAGCGCCCCGAACTCGATCCTGCCCAGCCGAGGGAGGAAGACGTGGATGCAGTCGTCCAGCAAGCCCGGAATGGGCTCCAACCCCGCGGGGTGGATCTTGCACGTGAGCGTCTCCAGCGCGGCGGGAGGGTGGTAGTCGGTCTGCCGCGCGAAGACGTGGGCCATGGTCTGGTCCAGCGCGAAGGCCCCCACCACCGCGTCGCCGCGAAGGCAGTTGCTCTCGGTGTAGACCACCACCCCGTCGCGCCCGACCTCCACGTCCGTCGCCCGCGCCGGCACCACCTCCACGCCCTCGCGTTTCGCCTGCTCCAGCAAGAGCGCGTCCAGTTCGACACGCCGCAGGGCCAGCGGCGTCTCGCCCAGTTCCACGCCGTCGAGCCGGAGCGCGCGCGCCGACCCGTGGAGCACATAGCCCACGACCCGGCGTTGGTAGATCGTCTCAGGGACTGCTCCGCCCAGCGCCAATGAAAGTAGTTCGGGGCCAGGCGCGGAGAGCACGCCGGCGCACTGATTGTGGTGCTCCCCGAAGCGCTTCGCCTCGACCAGCACGACGCGCGGCCCGCCGCCATTCTCCCGACTCGCGCGCGCCAGGGAAATCGCACACGACGTTCCGGCCGGGCCGCCGCCGATCACCACCACGGTCTGCGCTTCTCCCACCGGACCCAGGCCGGCGCGAGACGGGGGTGGTGGAGCCGCGTGCGGGGCCTCCACTCCCGGCGGAAGATGGCCGAAGGCGGTCTGCGCCAGCGCCTTCAGCAGCCGCCATTGCAGGCGCGGCCCGAAGGCCGTGCGCACCGCAGTGCGGTACGGGATGCTGCCGATGAACAGTCCCAGGAGGACGCGCGACAGTGGCTTGTCCGGAGCGTCCGAATCCTGCTCCTCCCGCACTACGGAAAGATGAGAGCGGGTGATCAGCGCGGATCGAGAGAGGACATCGTGGACGCGAAAGAGCGCGCGGCCGTAGGCATTATCCCGAAGGTAGGCCTGATGACAGGGCGGCACGTAATGCCGCCGCAGATGCTCGCGGGTAACCCCCGACGTGATCGCTTGCGCCGCCCACATCGCGGTGTGGAAACTCGACTCGATCCCGTTCTTCACATAGCGCGAGATGTTGGCATCGCCGATGACGAGCAGTCGGTCGGCCACGGGATTGAGCGCGGCCGACACCGGCATCTTGGGCGTGCAGGCGCAGTATCGTTCCGGCGGCTCCCAGCCCTTCGGGAAGTGACGTCTGATCTCCGGCGAATCCAGCACCTCGCTCAGCAGTTCCTGGCTAGGATTGTCACCGATCAAGGTGACGGTCGCGTGTTGGCGCTTGGGCGTGATCGCCGCGAAGCGCAGCCCAGGCCGGCCCATCGCGAGGATCACGACGCGGTTGCGGAGCACGCGGGCGATGAACTCCGGATCGAGCGGGATCTCGGCCTGGCGGGCGCGCACCGTCCGCGGCGCGCGGTAGCCGAACCCCATCTCCTCGAACGTACGGACCAGGTTGCTGTTGACGCCGAAGGCGCCGATCACGATGTCGGCCTCGTGCTGCGCCCCATCGCGGCACGTGATGACGAAGGGATCGGTCCCGTTCTCCGGCCGTCGCACCTCGGTGACGAACTGACTGAGGTGCGTCGCGCCTCTCTGCTCCGCCTCCGAGAGCAGCCACCAGTCGAAACCCTCCTGGGCCGACGGGTAGAGGCCCAGCGGGCCGGGGCCGCGGAAGGTGGCGTACACCGGCGACTCGGCCGGGGCGGGGATGTCCACCGCGCCCCCGCGCACGGGAAGGTGATAGCCCTCGATCCGGCGCTGGATCACCCGCTCCGGGAGTTCCACCCCCAGGGAGAGCAAACCCGCGACGAGCGACCCCGGGATGAGGCCGGCGCACATGTTGCATCCCGCGGGGCCGGGTCTGTCGAAGTCTTTGTAGTCGTAGATGGTGACGTCGAAGGAGGCACGCCGCTCGCCGGCCAGCCGGGCGAGCCAGATGGCGCAGAACGCCCCAGCCGGACCGCCGCCCAGGATCGCTATCCGTTGAGCATCACCAGACAAACCCGTCTCCTGCCCCAATCAGAGCGCTGGAACCATGATACCATACCCGCGTTTCCTACGGAAACGCCGCGGGCCGGGCGTTCCCTCGCCTCGCACGATATGCTATCATCGGTCACTTCCCTACTCCTATGCCGCGGCGATCCAGAAAAGCCAAACCAGCGACCATCGCACCTCCTCCGGCCCCGACC
>CAZUGW010000322.1:3358-4273 GCA_964620055.1 uncultured bacterium | reverse complement strand
CACGCCCATGATCCCCACCCGCCAGACGGCCTGGCCGCCTTCGGTGAGGATGGCGTAATAGGCCGCCGATCCCAGCCCCGCGGCCGCCGCCGACAGGACGGGGTAAAGGTGGATCCTCCCGCGGCCCGAGACGGGATAGTCCCACTGCGCCTCTTCCCGCCGCCGGCGCCATCCCGCGCCCAGCGCGCCAGGCAGAAACACCATCCCGAACACCATCGAGACCATGGAGCCGGAGACGACGAGGAGGTGAATCGTGCCCGCGCGCCGGAAGTCCTCCGACACCTCGGCCGGCGGCGGTGAGGCGTGGACGCCGAAGATCACGCTGGCCGCGACCTGCGCGGTGAGTTCGGGATAGGGTTCCCCGACGTGCTGAGCAAGCAGCCTGAGCGCGAACGCCTGGGCGGTGCGGACGTGTCGCTCCAACCACCCCGCTTCGCCCGGCCCGAGCAGATCCGCAAGCTGATCGCCGAAGACGCTGAACATCGAGGACACGCCGAGCGAAGCAAGGCGCGCGGCCTCCGACCGGCCGCCGGGATTCCGCGCCTCGGTCAGCCGCCTCAGTCGCCCGATGAGCCGCCAGCGCTGGCCGCGCTCCACGCGACGGCGAGTGCCGAACTGCACGTAGCACTGGCCACCCAGGGGTTCGACGCGCCCGCCCTCCTCGTGTCCCTCTACCGCGAGCACGAACCGCCACAGCCCTCCGCGGTAGGCCGGCGCGCCCGCGACCGTGCCGACCAGGGTCTGTCCGCCCTCGGGCAAGGCCGCGACTGTGCCGGCCTGTGGAGTCACCTCCGCGCGGTAGAGCAAGGCCCCGGACATGGCGGCGAGGGTGAGGAGGGCGGCGGAAGTCAGCACCGGCTTCCGCACCGCCAATCCGGCTGCCAAGCACAACAGGCCGCACGCTGCCAGCCCCAC
>CAZUGW010000322.1:0-3339 GCA_964620055.1 uncultured bacterium | reverse complement strand
AGGCGCGGTCGTCCGCCGCAGCCAGGGCGATCCCCATGACGAACGCGAGGGTGAGACATACGAGTAATCTGTCAGCAAGGTATCGCATCGTCTGGGGGCATACTTCGCTGTTGTGGGGAGGCTCCCTCTCCCACCGCCTTGTTCTATATCATAGTATGTCAAAACGCGTAAAACTATATCTTGACATTATTCTAGAACGTGGCATAATGCCTCTTGACGTACAATAACCTCATGGGAGGCAGGCAGATGGCACGCAAGAAGGTGGAGAAGTCGTCCGAGGAGGCAGCGAGTCAGGAGCTGCTCAGCCTGGACGCGGCCGCGGCGGCGCTGGGCGTGAGCCGCTCGACTCTCACCCGCTGGCTGTCCGAGGGGCGGGTGAAGGGCTTCAAGGTGGGCCGGCAGTGGCGCTTCAAGCGGGCAGACCTGGACAGGTTCTCCCAGATGGCCCACCCGTCGGCGGCGGCGGTGAATGTGGCCGAGTTCGAGGCGGCCACCGCGGGGATCGGTGTGCCCCAGTCCGACCTGGAGGCGATATCCACGGATCCGGCTCTTCCGAACTACCCGAACACCGAGGAGGAGATCGCGGTGGAGGGCCTCTTCCTGGCCCTGCTCGCGAACGCGGTGAACGCCGGGGCGAGCGACATCCACATTGACGCCGCCCAGGAGGGCTGCCTCGTTCGCACTCGCATTGACGGGGTGCTCCACGAAACAGTGCGCCTCCCGCGTTCCGCTCACCAGGCTCTAGCGGCCTGCGTCAAGTACCACTCCGGCATCCCGGTGGATCAGCCGGCGGTGAACCACGTCGGGATCCTCCAGCTCCAGCGCGCGCAGCAGCAGTTCATGGTCCGCGTCGCCACCGTCCCGGCCATCTACGGGGACAGCGTGGCGCTGCGCCTCCTGCCTCAGGCCCAGGAGTTCGCTCCCGACTTCGAGAGAATAGGCCTGTCCGACGAGAACCGCGACCGGTATCTCCGTGCGTTGCGGTCGCCTAACGGACTGCTCATCGCGAGCGGCCCCTCCGGCTCCGGCAAGACCACGGTGCTCTACTCCGGCCTGCGGCAGATCGCCAAGTCTGAGATCAAGACCTTCACCGTGGAGGACCCGATCGTGGGCGTCATCCCGTGGGTGACCCAGGTGCAGGTGAACCGCAAGGCCGGGATGACGTTCGAGAACGTGTTGCGCGCGTTCACGCGCCAGGACCCGGACGTGATCCTGGTGGGAGCCATTGACAGTCAGGCCACGGGCGAGATATGCCTCCAGCACGCGATCACAGGCCACTTTGTGCTGTCCACACTCCACGCCAACAGCGCCGCCTCGGCGGTGACGCGTCTGCTGGACATCGGCCTGGAGCCTTTCATGGTCGCGGAGAGCCTGGTGTGCGTACTCGGCATCCGTCTGGCCCGCAAGGTCTGTTCCGAGTGCGCCGAGCTGGACGAGCCCGCCTTCGGCCTCCTCTCCCCCTTCGCCGAGCGCGCCCGCGCGGGCGGCTACAGGCTTCCTGATAACCCCAAGTTTCTGCGCGGCAAGGGGTGCGATCACTGTCGCGGCACCGGCCATCGCGGCCGAGTCGGGTTGTATGAGGTGATGGAGATAGACCACGACCTCAGCCGCATGATCATGGAGCGCGCCCCGGCCAAGGCCCTCCAGGAGGCGGCCGTGAAGAAGGGCATGACCACCCTCGCCGCCGACGGCCTCCGCAAAGCCGCGGAGGGGATCACCTCCGTGTTCGAGGCGATGCGGGTGACGCAGATGACGGAGGGATAGGGGCTATGACATCGGCCGGCGAAGGGGATCGCCGCACCCCCTCCGCCGGCCTCGTTTAGAGACGCAACCAAGGCCTCTTCGCGGCGCGACCAGCGCGGGATGTGCTACAATCGGAGCGTAGCCCGTAGCGACGAGGAGAGGTAGCGGTAGTGAGGTCGCGCCCCCACGCGACGAAACAGCGAACGCCGGAGACGTCTCACGAGAAGCCTAAGGACAGCAGCCTGCTGCCGGTGATCACGGCGCTGCTCGGTGTCGCGCTCGTGGTGCAGGCGCTCGTGTTCGTGCTCAATGCCTATCAGTCGCTGGTCTGTCCCGTGCAACTCGATTACGGGGAGGGCGCGATCCTGCAACTTGCCCTCCGTGTGGCCCATGGGCAGGAACTCTACCCGCCCTTCGGTACGAGTTACCCCTATATCGTCGCGAGCTACGATCCACTGTATTACGTGCTCTGCGCGCTGGGAGTGTGGGCCACCGGGCCGAGTTTTCTCTTCGGGCGGCTGATGTCGCTGGCGAGCGCCCTGGCGGTTGCGGGCTGCGCGGGACTGATCGTGTGGCACAAGACACGGCATCGTTTCGCCTCTCTGCTCACGGCCGGGCAGATTCTCGCGATGCCGCACTTCTTTGTCTGGTCGGCGCTGATGCGGGTGGACATGCTGGCGCTGGGGCTAGCGATGAGCGGCTACTACCTCTACCTCCGCCAGCGACGCGCCGTCGCCGTGCCACTGTTCTCGCTCGCGGTGCTGACGCGGCGCACCGCAGTGGCGGCAATGCTGGCCTCGGTGGTGCGCGAGGCGCGGGAGGGCAGCCCGAAGGCCGCGCTGCGCGCGCTCGGGGCGCAGTTCATCTTGATCGTGATGCTGGTGGCCGTCGCCATGTGGTGGACGCGCGGCGGGATGTATCGGCAGCTCTCCGTGCACACTGCAAGCTCGCTCGACATGGCCTGGACGTGGCATCAACTCGGGGTACTGATGCACTACCTGGCCTGGCTCTGGCCGGTGGGATTCGTGGTCACCGCGGCGGGCGCGGCCTGGTGTGCGGCGCGCCGCGAGCATCGCGATCTGCTGGTGTTCTTCGCGCTGGCGTGTCTGGTATTCCTGACCGGAGGCCGCATCGGCGCGGGGGTGAACTACCTCCTCGAGCCGCTCGCGGTGGGCGCGGTGATGGCCGGCGTGCTCTGGGGCGAGTTAGCGCCGAAGGCCTCCCGCGCGCGCCCGCTGCTGATGCTACTCGGGGGCGCGCTCGCCTTGCAGATGGCATGGCTGGACCTGCACCTGGAAGGGGCGATCTCGCGGATTCGGCCGTCGGTGAGGGGAGCGGCCCATGTGGTGGAGCGGATCAGATCAGCGCCCGGTCCGGTGCTGTGCGAGGACACCGGGCTGATCGAACTCGCGGGCAAGGAGACGCCGCTTCAGCCGTTCGAGTTCACGCAACTCGCCCGCCGTCGCATCATTGACCCGGAGCCGGTGTACCGCGACGTGCGCGACGGGCGGTTCTCGCTGATCGTGCTGCGCTTCAATCCCTATGACATCACCACGCACCGGCCGGGGGAGGACTGGGAGGAGGAGCGCTGGCCCG
>CAZUGW010000321.1:2129-4300 GCA_964620055.1 uncultured bacterium | reverse complement strand
CAGAAGAAGTTCGACAGCACCTCCTACGGCTACAGCGCCGCGTTCTACCACCTGCCGGGCCAGATCGCGCTGATGACGACGGAGGACCTGTGGAAGTACGACCGCTTCCCGTGCGCCATCCAGCGGGAGGAGTACGTCACCTATCCCGATAAGAAGGTGCTGGTGGCCGAATGGCTCACTAACCACGACACTATCTCGGTGGGCTGGTGGGACCGCCGCGGGGCGCGGAACTACCTTTTCGCCGACGGGCACGCGCGGTATCTGCACGCCTCTACCCTCAACTTCGCCGCCACGGGCCTGCCCGATCCGAATCTGACGGTGGGAGGGATTGGGGGGAAGGATGTGCCGTAGGTCCGTGTCCTTCGCCTTGCTCCTCATACCACTCGACCTCCAGACCTCCTTGCGCTATCCTGCCGTCAGAGTTGGGGAATTGCAGCCGCAGTTCCCATCGTTGAGTTTCGCGCTCCTCGCAGAGTAGTGCGGTGCGTGCAAGATCTGCCTAAGTGAGGGGTGCACGCGCACCAAACGTTTCGCCCTGGCTCTGGGCCAGCCCCTACAACTCCATCAACACCTGAAACGGTGACCTCGCCATCGCGGATACGCCCGTGTCGTACAAGGCGGTGGGGGACCCCTTTCCCTTCACCACTCCTGGAAAGGCATCCCGCCCCTTTCACCGAATCCACCTCTCCACTACCATCTTGCGAGGCTGCATCATGAGCAAGACGCGCGTTCCCCACGAGCCAACGTTCGACGAGGCCCAGTCCTGGTGGAGCAAGATGCGGCGGCCGGTCACGTTCACCGGCGTGGCCGGGCATCCACAGCAGGCGACGGTGCTGTGGAATACGGGGCTGCTCTTCTGCTCCAACCCCCGGGAATGGCATGACGGCCGGCCGCGGCTCGGCTCGGCCTGGGCGCTGGCCCCCGCGCTGTCCTACGAGCTGGACGGGTACGAGTTGGACGCGCTGCAGATTGAGTTCTCGTTCGGCGACGGGTTTCACCTCCCGGACCGGCTGGACAGCACCGCGGGCGAGGTGACACAGGAACTGCTTGAGGGCCGGATGCCGGTAGTGATCAGCCGTCTCAAGCACGACGGGATCGAGTGGACCTGCACGGTGTTCTCCCGCGGGATGCTTCCCACGTTTCTGGAGCCGGAGGACAGTGACGTTGACAGCCACCACTTGCTGACGGAGGTGCGCTGGACCGCGCACAACCCGACGACGCGGGCGCGCCGGGCGCGGCTCTCCTGTCACCTCACGGCGCCGCACGTCACCCTCGGCTACAAGATCAGGAGGGAGGAGAAGGCGGGCCCGTACTTGCGGACGTTCTCGTGGCACAGCCCGTTGCTCTACGACGTGCGCGGCATCGTGCGGCTGGCGGCGATGGCGGAGGATGGCGGCGAGGTGACGTTCGCGAGTAAGCTCTCGGGAGAGGGAGCGGCGCGGCTGGCGGAACTCGGCCTGGCGCAGGACGTCCTCCAGTTCCGCGTGCGCGTTGCGGCCGGCGACTCGGTGAGCTTTCGCATGATCGTCCCGTTCACCGCGCTCGTGGACGACCACGACGCGCTGCCGGCCGCCTTGCAGACGGGCCTCGACCGGGCCTTGGCGGAGACGCAGGAGGAGTGGCGGCGCATCTTCTCCACCGCGCGAATCGAGACGCCGGAGCAGATCATCAACGACTGCTTCGACGCCTACCTCTATCATGCGATGCTCGCCACCTCGCGCCATCCCCACACGCCGCATACCATTCTCAAGTGCAGCCCCAACAACTACGAGGCGATGTGGTCCGCGCACTCCGCCATCGCCGCCTACAGCATGGACCTGCGCGGGCAGCACGAACTGAGCCGGTGGGTGCTGGAGACTTATCTCACGAACCAAGGCCCGATTCCAGAGCACATTCAGCGGCAGGTGTTCCACGGCGACGAAGTGGGCGAGAGCGAGGGCTTCAGCGCCCACCCCGGCTTCCTTGGCAATGTCGAGGGTTACATGGCCATCCTGTGGGCCTTCTACCACGGCTGGATCATGTGGGCGATCGGGCAGCACGCGCGGCTGAGCAACGATTGGGAGTGGCTCAGGAAGCAGGTAGAGAGGCTGCTTTTGGCCTGCGAGTGGATTGAAGAACAGCGAGCGCGCACGCGGCTCCTTCGACCGCGCCGGCTGCCCCCAGCATGTGCC
>CAZUGW010000321.1:0-2119 GCA_964620055.1 uncultured bacterium | reverse complement strand
GTCCTTTCCTACGGGCTCCTTCCCTCCTCCAATGCCTTCGACTGGGGCTTCGGGCACATGTTCTGGTCGGACGCGCACACCTACCGCGGTCTGAAGGAGATCGCGGAGTGCCTGCAGCGCCTCCGCCATCCCCGCGCCGAGGAGTTGCTCGCTCAGGCCGAGGATTATCGCCAAGGCATTATCGCCGCGGTGACGCGCAGCCGTGACGCGTCGCCGCCCGTGCCGCTGGACGATGGCTCAACGCTCCCGTTCGTGCCGATGAGCGTGGAGATGCGCGATTACTTTGCCCCTGACTGGACCTATGTCGCCTGCGGCCCGCTCAACCTCGCCTGGGCCGGAGTGGTGCCGGCGGATCACGAATTGATAGAACAGACGCTGGCCTTTCTGGAAGCAGGCCGTCCTCTCGGCGACTGGGACGAGGCGCGCGGCAAGTATCAGGGGTGGGACTGGGGCGCGAACGTCCCGGCCGACGAGGATTTCTTGGAGCGCACCCGGCCGAAGGAGGGCCGGTGCTATCTCTGGCGGCACAAGATGACCTACGAGCCGGGGTGGATCCCGCAGGCCTTCACCTTCCAGCAGCGCGATGACGTACCGGCGATGTTGGAACACCTCTACAGCCTGATCTCGAACGGTGGCCAGCACGTCTCGCTTCGTACCCCCATCGAGCAGCGCGACGGAGTGGCCTGGACTCAGCCTGGCGACGCCAACCTGATGTGGCTGATGCGGGAGATGCTGGTGCGCGAGGAGGGCGATACGCTTGTCCTGGCCGGCTCGTGTCCGCGCGCCTGGCTGGCCGCGGGCAAGGCGGTAGGCGTCACAGAGCTCCCGACGCATTTCGGCCCGGTCACTTATCGGCTGGAGGCGAAGAGCAAGGAGATCAGCGGCGTTTTCCGCTTCGGCTTCCACACGAAACCGGAGCGAATCCGCCTGCGTCTGCGCCGGCCCGGCGGAGCTGCGCCGACGCGCGCCACTGTGAACGGGAAGCCGGTCCCCGTGGACGGCGAGTGGCTCACCTTGCCGGCGACTGCGCGCACGCTGCGGGCGAGCTACTGAACCACCGCGGGGCCGCCGGACTCCGGCCGGCTCGCGCGGCGCGGCCGGACCGCGCCGGCGGCGGGCGCGGTTTCCTGCGGGGCTCGCTCGAACTCAAACAGCGGCAGGATCTCCCGGCCGAACGCTGCCCCCAGCATCACCGCGGTGGCCGTGTACCAGGCCATCACCCCGGAGGCGGCGAACAGCCACCCGCCCGCGACGATGAACGGCAGCAGGCCGGTGTGCTGTCCGACGCCCAGCGACACCGAGGCCAGCGTGACCCCGGCCAGCGTCGAGAACAGGGCCGCGTTCTCCGCGGTTGCGGCGGCCGCGGCAGAGGCGGTGATGGCGGCCAGCACGAAGAACACCATCCCGTATTCATAGAAGGCGCCGACGCGCGCGGGAAACTGCCCGGTCGCGACCAGCCAGTTCAGCACCCCATAGCCCATCCAGAACGCGCCCCACGTACTGAGGACGACGGCCCCTACCACGTCGCGGGCGCGGAACGACCCCATCCCCGCCAGTAGTTGCAGCAGGCCGCCGAGCAGCGCGACGAAGGGGAACAGCAGCGTGGGAGTGCCCGGCCGCCCGTACCAGCCGGCCCAATGCGAACCGAGGAGAAAGGTCACCGCCCCGAGGCTTGCCAGGCCCAGTGTCCACGAGGACGCGCCAGGGTGAAGGGGGAGGCGCGCGGGAGCGACTTGGGCGACCGCCCGCGCGCGGCGCTCCCGCGGCACGCCGCGAGGGCTCTCCGGAGCCGTCTCCTGGTACTCCATGTCCCTGTTCCTCCCTGGCCGGGGACGCCGCCCTCGGCGCCCGCGAGATATTACCGTCACCGCTGACGCGAGAAGGCCCCCGGATCAGCCGCCGACGTCCAGGACTCGACACATGTACACGGGCCTCCACATCCCTACCCGTGGGTCTCAGTTTGCCCCTCCTTCTGTGGAACAAGTGCATGACGCCGCTGTTCTTCACGTGCCTCCGTCATGGTCGGCGGGGCGCCCCAGGAGAGATCCGTCATGTCCAAGCCAAACAATGGGAAATCGGTTTCGCCGCGTATTCTGCTCGTACTCGTGCCGCTGGTGCT
>CAZUGW010000320.1:4088-4310 GCA_964620055.1 uncultured bacterium | reverse complement strand
GTTCGCACAAAGGCGGGCCGGCAACGGCTTGACACACCGCAAGCCGCGGGGCTATAGTCCCTCGGACAACTGATCTATCGCGCCCTGTGGGAGAGAGTCCGCGCAAGCGGATCGCCGAAGGGGAAAGGTCGTCGCAGGCGGCCGAAGCTCTCAGGCAGAAGAACCGCAGGGACGTTGCTTCCCTGGAGAGCGTCCGCCGTAGCCTTGGCGAAGGCGGGCCAC
>CAZUGW010000320.1:0-4078 GCA_964620055.1 uncultured bacterium | reverse complement strand
GAAGGTGACAGTGCGCCGCCGGCGCACGAATCTCTCAGGTCTTGGACAGGGAGGGTCCGAACCACGGGCCCTCCTTTGCTATTCGAGAGGGTCCCTGGGCTCGCCTTTGGCGGGCCGGGATGGCGGTCTGCCAGAGGCAGACTCAGCCACCGGAGGGAAGCGAGATGGGATTCGTCCCGCATACGCAGGAAGATGTTGGGCGGATGCTCGCCGCGCTCGGGCTGTCCGACGTCGAGGAGTTGTACACCGAGGTCCGCGCCGCGCTGCCGCCGGGCGATGTGCCGGACCTCCCGGGGGCGAGCGAACTCGAGCTGCGTCACCACCTGTGGGAGATCGCGCGCCTCAACGGCCGCCCGGACCAGACGCCGTGCTTCCGCGGGGCCGGGGCCTACGAGCACTATGTCCCCGCGGCGGTGTCGAGCGTCGTCTCGCGCGGCGAGTTCCTGACCTCCTACACGCCCTACCAGGCCGAGATCAGCCAAGGCACGCTGCAGGCCATGTACGAATTCCAGACCGCGGTGTGTGAACTGTTGGGCATGGAGGTGGCGAACGGGTCCATGTACGACGGCGCCTCCGCCCTCGCCGAGGCCGCGCTGATGGCGATGCGCCTCACCCGCAAGCACCGCCTGCTGGTGGCGGAGACCCTGCACCCGCACTGGCTCCAGGTGCTGCACACCTACACCGCCAACGTCGCCCCCGAGATCGTCACGCTTCCCGCACCGGGCGGGGTGCTCGACCCCGCGCAGGTGGCCGGCGCGCTGAACGATGAGACCGCGGCGGTGATCGTGCAGAACCCGAATGCACTGGGCCTGCTCGAGCCCCTGCGCGAGATCGGCGCGCACCTCGCCAGACATCCCGCGATGTACCTCGTCGCCGCCTATCCGACCTCGCTCGGCCTGCTCACCAGCCCCGGGGAGGCGCAGGCGGACATCGCGGTGGCCGAGGGGCAGCCGCTCGGCATCCCGCTCTCTTACGGCGGCCCCTATCTCGGCCTCTTCGCCACGAAGCTGGAGCACGTGCGGCAGATGCCGGGCCGGATCGCGGGGGTGGCCTATGACGAGCAGGGGCGGAAGGGCTATGTGATGACCCTCCAGGCGCGAGAGCAGCACATCCGCCGGGAGCGCGCTACGTCCAACATCTGCTCGAACCAGATGCACGCCGCTCTCGCCGCGACGGTGTATCTCTCCCTGATCGGCCCTCGCGGGTTCCGCAAGATCGCGCAGAACAACTTCGTGGTCGCGCACGAGCTGGCCGAAAAGCTGAGCGAGCTGCCTGGGTGCTCGCTGGCCTACGAGCATCCGTTCTTCAACGAGTTCGTGCTCAACCTGCCGGTCCCGGCCGAGGATATCGAGCGCGAGCTGTGGGACAACGGGATCATCTCCGGCCTGCCGCTCTCGCGCTGGTGGCCGGGGAGGGAGCATCAGATGCTGTTCTGCGCCACGGAGGTGATCACGGAGGCGGCGATTCACCGGCTGGTCGCGGCGCTGGAGGAGGCCCTGCCATGAACGCCGAGACCTTGTTCGAGAAGGGCCGCCCAGGTCGGGGCAACAACTATGTGGATGACCGCGGCTGGAGCGCCGCGCACGAGGCGCGCCTTCCCATTTCGGCCAGGCGCCGCACCCCTCCGGCTCTGCCGGAAGTGACCGAGGGAGAGGTGGTGCGGCACTTCACCAACCTCTCGCGCCGGAACTGGGGCGTGGACGTCGGGTTCTACCCGCTCGGCTCCTGCACCATGAAGTACAACCCGCGGCTGAACGAGCAGATCGCGGCCTGGCCGGAGTTCTCGGCTGCGCATCCGCTGCGCCCGACGCGGGCCGCGCAGGGCTGGCTGCGGGTGATGTACGAGACAGAGCGGATGCTCTCGCATCTCTGCGGGATGGAGCGCTTCACCCTCGCGCCGGCGGCGGGCGCGCAGGGCGAACTGTGCGGGATGCTGATGGTGCGCAAGTACCACGTGGAGCGCGGCGATCCCCGCAACACCGTGATCGTGCCCGATACCGCCCATGGCACCAACCCCGCGACCGCGGCCCAGGTGGGGTTCAAGGTGGTGACCTGCCCCTCCGCCGCAAACGGGCTGGTGGACGTGAAGGCCCTGCGCGGGCTGCTGAACAACGACGTCGCCGGGATCATGCTCACCAACCCCAATACGCTGGGCCTGTTCGAGCGCGACATTCAGGAGATCTGCAGTCTGGTGCACGAGGCCGGCGGGTTGGCCTACTATGACGGCGCGAACTTCAACGCGTTGGTGGGGCGGTTCCGGCCGGGCGACATGGGGTTCGACGTCGTTCACCTCAACCTGCACAAGACGTTCTCCACGCCGCACGGCGGCGGCGGGCCGGGGTCGGGGCCGGTGGGAGTGAACGAAAAGCTGGAACCTTGCTTGCCGATTCCGCTGGTGCGCAAGGGTGCGGAGGGGTTCGAGTTCGAGAGCGACCGCCCCCTGAGCATCGGCCGGCTCAACGCCTTCGCGGGCAACGCGCTGGTGGTGTTGCGAGCCTATGTCTACATGCGATTGCTCGGGACCGCAGGACTGCGGGAGGTGAGCGGGGCCGCGGTGCTCGCCGCGAACTACCTACAACAGCGCCTGTCGGAGGCCTACGACGCCGCGCACCCGGGGCGGTGCATGCACGAGTTCGTCCTCACCGCCGCGAAGCAGAAGGCCCAGGGCATCCGCGCGCTCGACCTCGCCAAGCGGCTGATAGACCTGGGCTTCCACCCGCCGACCATGTACTTCCCGCTCACCGTGCCGGAGGCGCTAATGGTCGAGCCGACGGAGACGGAGAACCTGGAGACCCTCGACGCGTTCGCGGAGGCGATGCTGCAGATCGCGCGGGAGGTGACCGAGAACCCGGAGGCGTTGCACACCGCGCCGCACCATACGCCCGTCGGGCGGCTGGACGAGGTGGCGGCGGCAAGGGACCTCGATCTGCGCTGGACTCCGGGACGGGAGGGTGAGCATGGCGCGGCGTGAGAGTCCGCTGGCCGCCGTGCACGCGGCGGCCGGTGCGAAGCTGGTGGAGTTCGGGGGCTGGTGGCTGCCGTTGCAGTTCTCCAGCATCGCGGAGGAGACGAAGGCCTGCCGCACCACCGCGGCCCTGTTCGACATTTCCCACATGGGAGTGCTGGGGCTCCGCGGCGAGGACGCCGCCCGCGCGGCGCGGCGCGTGCTCACCAAGGACGTGACCGCAATTCCCGACGGATGCGGCGCGTACGCGCTACTGTGCAATGACGCGGGCGGGATTCTGGACGACCTCATCGTGATGGTCGAGTCGCCGCGCGCGGTCACGCTGGTGGTCAACGCCGCGAACCACGACAAGGACGTGGCCTGGATACGCGCGCATGTGGAGGGAATGCAGGTCGAGCTTGACGACCTGCGCGGGCGGAGCTTCGCGGTGGCCGTGCAAGGGCCGCGGGCGGAGGAGATCGTGCGCGCAGTGGCCGAGGGTGACTTGCCTGAGCACTTCGCCACGTTCACGAGAGTGTCCGTGCGTGGCGCGGAGGTGCTGGCGTCGCGCACCGGGTACACCGGCGAAGATGGCTTCGAGCTATTCGGCGACGCCGCGGACGGGCCGGCGGTGTGGCAAGCCCTACTTGGCACCGGCCTCGGCCTGGTTCCCGCGGGGCTGGCGGCGCGGGACGTGCTGCGCCAGGAGATGGGCTATCCGCTGTGGGGCCAGGACCTGGACGAAACCACCACGCCACTCGACGCTGGGCTGAAGTGGGCGATTGACTGGAGCGGCGAGTTCGTGGGACGCGAGGCCTTGGAGCGCGCCCAACCCACGCGGCGGCGGAGGGGATTCAGGCTAGAGGGGGCCGGAGTCGCGCGCATGGGCGCCACCATCTACCGCGCGGGAGAAGCTATCGGTCGCGTGACAAGTGGCACGTATTCGCACCACCTCGGCGCGGCCATTGGGCAGGGATATATTGACCTCAGTGCGAAGGCAGAGGTGGGCGACGCGGTGGAGATCGAAGTGCGCGGGAAGCGGCTGAAGGCCCGCCTCGCGAAGCTCCCGATGTTGCCGGCGCGGACGCAGTTGAGTTGGACGCCAAGCTCACTTCGGACGGGGTCGTGGTTTGC
>CAZUGW010000319.1:0-4311 GCA_964620055.1 uncultured bacterium | reverse complement strand
GAACCTCAACTACACCAACGGCCTGCTGACCAGTGTGACGGATCCCAAGAATCGGCAGACCACCCTCACCTACACCAACGGCTACCTCACCCGGGTGGACATCCCGGGGGGCTTCCACTCCGATTTCACCTACGATGCCTCCAACCGTCTCTCCACCGTCACCGACGCCATCGGCGACACCTATACCTATGGCTATTCCGGTACGGACACCAAGGTCACCAAGCTGATCGAGCCCGACGGCCGCGAGATTGACTTCACCTACGGCACCTTCAAGAGCAAGCCCGTCATCGCCTCCAGGGCCATCTACGGCCTCTCCAGTTCCACCGTCACCTACACCTATACCGCACAGGCCGACGGCCGGCAGACCGTGGACGTCACCGAGACCAAGGACGGCCAGCCCCGCGTCACCCGCTACCTCTTCGAGAACACCGACGACCCGGCGACCGGGCGCTACTACGGCACGCTGCTGCAGTACGTTCAGGACTACGGGGACGCCTCGCATCTGAATGCCGCCCAGGTCTGGGTCTACAACTCCAATCGCAGAGTCGTCAAGTACCGCGATAGCTATCAGACGGAGACCGGGGGCAAGGAGCACCGCCACTGGCTGTACTACGAAGACACGGCGCTGCCGCTGTTCCCCACCAAGTTCATAGACGGCGAAAACGCGGACGCCAATCCTCCCACCTCCGGCTGCCCGGCCTACCACGTTTACTATGACGACGCCAGCCCCCTCAGCGGCAGCTTCGGCAATCTCACCAAGATCACCACGCCCGAGAGCCGAGAGCTGGACGTCACCTACGTGTCGGGCACTCATCGCCCCAGCGCCATCACGCTCAAAGACAAGGACATCAACAACAACCCGGTGGATCGGACCACGCAGCTTGCCTACTACGACCAGAACACCGGCTACCTCCTCCATACCATCACCGACGCGCGCAACAACACCACCAGCTTCTCCTATGATGCGAACACGTGGTACCTCACCACGGTGGACCCGCCCTTGGGCAACAACGTCACCGTCGGGACGAACACCGTCGGCGATGTTACCTCCGTCACGGACGGTAACAATAACCAGACCACGTTCCAGTGGGACGCGCTGCATCGCCTCACCCAGACCACCTATCCCGACGTCGGTGCGGGGGCGAAGTCGGTCTTGCTCAACTGGATGTGCTGCGGCCTGCAGCAGGTGACGGACGAGAACGGGATCGTCACCAAGGCCGAATACGATCCGCTCACCCATTGGCTGAAGAAGATCACCGAGGACTACGGCACAGGGCATCTCAACTACGTCACCGAGAACACCTACGACGAGGTCGGCAACGTCAAGACCGTGAAGAACGCGCGGTTGAAGACCACGACTTACACCTATGACAACGCCGACCGCGCCACCCGCGCCGACTATCCCGACTCCACGCACGAGACGTGGAGCTATCACGACGACGGCCGCGTCCTCAATCACACCGACGGCCGGGGTCGGGTGACCACCTATCGCTATGACGCGGATGATCGGTTAGCCGGCTCCGGCTCCTACGTGGCGATCAACCACCCGAATGACACGGACGTGCAGATCGCGCGGGACAAGGACGGGCTGGTCACCACCACGGTGGACGCGAGCGGTACGAACACCGCCGCCTACTACCTGGGCGGCTGGCTCAAGACGCTCACCAACGGCGCCGGCAAGACGGTCACCTACCAGTACAACGGCGTGGGCTTGATCTCCACGCTCACCACGCCGGGCAGCCTGAACTTCGGCTACACTTACAACGCGCTGAACCTGCTCGACACCGTCTCGAACCCGAACTCGGTGACGATGAGCTACACCTATGACAACGGCGGCCGAGCGACCCGCATCACCCGCCCCGGCAGTTACATTGACTTCCAGTACAACGCGCGCAATTGGATCTCGGCCGTACTGAATCGGACCACGGGCGGGAGCACGCTCTACGACGCGAGCTACTACTATCAAGACGGCAGCCTGTGGGACCACACCGGCAACCCGCTGAAACGCGTCGAGAACTTCGGCGGCAGTAACTTCACCACCACCCTGCGCTATGACAACATCTATCGCATGAGCGAAGAGACGAAGCGCGACTCGGGCGGGGCCTCGCTCTACAGCCTGTTGTATGGCTACGACGCCGTCGGCAATAGAACCACTCGCAATCTCGACGGTACGACGATTACCTACACCTATGACGACAACAACAAGCTGACTGCGACCTCCGGCGGCGGTCAGAGTGCGACTTTCGGCTACGACAACAACGGCAACATGACCAGCACTTCGGGCACGATGTTTGGTGCGAAGACCTTGGTCTATGATGACGAAAACCTGGTTACTTCCTTGCTTTCTGGAGGGGTGACGGATCTCTACTACTACAACGCCCTCGGCCAGCGCTATCGCGCCAGGCTCGGCGGCACCTACTGGCGCTACGTCTACAACGGTGATCGCGTGCTCGAGGAGACCAACGACTCCGGCACGGTGCAATCGCGCTACACCACCGCCAGCCCCTCCTACTTCTCTCCGCTGTTGCACATGTGGCGAACCTCGTCCACCTCCCGCTTCCCGCTCTATGACATGACCGGCAGCGCCCGCGAACTCGTGGATGCGAGCGGCGCGGTTACCGACACCTACACCCTCGACGCCTTCGGCCGCCAGATCAGCAGCACGGGCAGCACCACCAATCCCTACAAGTACGACGCGGCCTGGGGCTATATCAGCGACCCGTCAGGGTTCCAGCAGCTAGGGTACCGGTTCTACTGGCCGGAGATCGGGAGGTTTGTGCAGCAGGACCCGATCGGGGAGGGGATAAACTGGTACGCGTATGCCGACAGCAACCCTGTGCGGTATGGGGACCCGGCCGGCGAGACCGCCGCAGTCGTAGTTCTGCCGTTCATCGGCGGGCTGGGAGCAGGTGAGGCCGCCGGGGGCGCCCTGGCAGCTTTCGTTGCGCCAGAAATCGTGATTCCCGCGGCTATCATCGGTGTGGGCGTCGGGCTCGCGGCAGACGCTATTGCTGATTCGATCAGCAGCGCCAGAGGCACACCGCCGTGGAAGAATAACAAGCCCTATCCTGGCAAGCCTCCAACGCAGTGCGAGCCCAGGTCAAAACCGCAGCCCAAGCCCCAGCAACCAAAGCCGGCACCTCCGGCTCAACAGCCGAAGGACCCATTCGGTCCGAACGCACCGTGGCTTGATGGCCCGCCTTTCGGGCGGCCTACCGGAAATCCGTTGTCTGATCCACTACCCCCCATCTTCTGGTCGCTTCTGGATCAGATCAACAGGAACCGATGGCCGTAAGGACGAAGGCGATGGTTACCGGGGGTGCAGATTCAGGAGATGCATCTCTATGACTCGCGATACTGACGCTGATATCTGTGCACAACGAGGCTGGCAACTCCTTCAGAGCGGGGAGATCGCGCCCGCGCGACGCGAGTTTCAGCAAGCCCTACGGATTGACCCTGCCAGCGCTCTGGCATTGCAGGGGATGGCGGAAGCGCTTGGCGTGGCCGGTGAGTATGCCCAGGCGCTTTCGTACGCCGAACGCGCGGTCGCCGCCTGTCCTGAATCCTCGGAATGCTATGATGCACTCGGGCGAGTGCTGAGAGACCTGCAGCGTCACGAGGAGGCCGCGGTCGCATTCCAGCGGGCTATCCGGCGGAATCCCAGCTGGAGCGAGCCATATGTGCACCTTGCAGAGGTCTATCGGGAACAGGACCGGCCTCGGGAGGCTGAGGAAGAGTTCCGGCGTGCGGTTCACGCAGACCCCCAGAATGCCAGCGCGTGGGAAGGCCTCGGGTTCTACCGGGAGTACGCCGGTGATTTCGAGACGGCCAAAAATGCGTATCGCAGATCAGTAGACGTGGGCGCGGACTGGGGCCGCCCGCGGTGGTTGCTGGCCCGATTGCTGCTGTTTCTGGGCAGAGCAGGGGAGGCGAGGGAGTGCCTTGATGATCCCGGGGCGAACCCAGTACCCGATGAGCTTCGCGCTGCACTCCTCGCTGCCCAGGGGATCGGGGACGAGGCCCTTTTCCTCATCGACCTAGCCGAAAAGAACGGTGGGGCTGAGGTGGACCCGGTCTCACTTGGGATGGCCTACCAGTCCCTGGGCCAGGTCCAGGCCGCACGACGATACTACGAGGCAGCGGTAGAAAAGGGGGAACGCCTTGCCACGGACCGGCTAAGGGATCTGCCGCGTGAGTCCTGAAGGGGAAATGTAGGATAGACGACTGGTTACTGACAAACAAGACCAATGGCTCCGGTACCGGAAAGCTCAACTACGTCACCGAGTACACCTACGACGAGGTAGGGAACCT
>CAZUGW010000318.1:0-4317 GCA_964620055.1 uncultured bacterium | reverse complement strand
GCATCTTGCCCATCAACTGCATCCCGTAACAGATGCCAAGAATGGGAATGCCGGCCTCGAACAGGGCCGGATCGCAGAGCGGCGCGCCTTCATCGTAGACGCTGCTGGGGCCGCCGGAGAAGACGATCCCCTTGGGCCGGCGCGCGATGATCTCCGCGGTCGGAGTCTCGCTCGGCAGAATCTCGCAGTAGACGTGACACTCGCGAACCCGGCGCGCGATCAACTGGTTGTACTGCGCGCCGAAGTCGAGCACGATCACGAGATCAGGGACGCCGTTTCCGTTTGCGTTATTCATCTGCACCTTCTAGCGTTCGGAGACTCTCAAGAGTCATGCCGAGGTAAGAGGCAAACGCCTTGTCTCGTTCGAGGCGGCGACGGGCAAGAAGGGCCTGCATTGTCTTGCGCCGCGATTCGCGCCAGCGTTGCTCTCCGCATCGCCCGCAGTAATGGTGCCACGGCTCTCGTGGCGCGCCGCAGGCCTTGCACACCCGCACCTTCATCTCGAACCTCAGACTGCGCAGGGCGCTGACGCTATAGCCGGTGCGTGCGGCGATGGTCTCCAACGGAACGTTCTGTCTCAGCAGGTTGACGGCGATCTCGCGCCAGTTCGGGAATCCCAGCTTCTCCGCCCCGCCAGCGCTCTGCACGATCTGTCTCACGCGCTCGCGACTTACCCCCACTTCCCGCGCCACCGCGGCCCGATGTCCGCCGAACCTCGGATCGGAACTCTGGAGCAGTTCCAGCACCCGCGCTCTCACGCCAACTAGAAGAGGCACGGCTCAGAAACCAGACAACGAGTACATGGCAGTGCTCCCACAGAACCTGTGGCCCTTCCTTCTCAGCTCTTTTCTTTCCATTCGCTGCCTCCCCTATCGCGTTCCACCTAGGCCTTGCGCGCGCTGTTGCGCTTTCCCCTCCGTGGGCAGGGACGGCGCGATCACGATCTCGGTCTGCTGCATCTCCCGCAACGTACGCGCCCCGCAGCTCGCCATCGAGAGGCGCAGCGCGCCGAACAGGTTCATGGTCCCGTCGTCGCGATGCGCGGGGCCGAGCAGAATCTCCTTCAACGACCCGGTAACGCCGACCTTCACCCGCGTGCCGCGCGGCAGACCCGGATCGGGGGTCGCCATTCCCCAGTGATACCCCCGTCCCGGCGCCTCTGAAGCGGCCGCCAGCGGCGACCCGATCATCACCGCGTCCGCCCCCGCGGCGAAGGCCTTGGCGATGTCCCCGCCGACCCGCATCCCGCCGTCGAGAATGATCGGCACGCGCTGGCCGGACTCTCGCTCGTAGTCATCTCGCGCCGCGGCGCAATCCACCGCCGCGGTGATCTGCGGCACCCCGATCCCCAACACCCGCCGGCTGGTGCAGGCCGCCCCCGGCCCGACGCCAACCAGCACTCCGTCCGCGCCCGCCCGCATCAGGTCAATCGCCGCCTCGTAGGCCACGCAGTTGCCGACCAGCACCGGGGCCTGCACGGTGTCGGCGATGCGGCGGAAATCGGGGGGTGACCAGCGGTTCGAGACATGCTTTGCGGTGACCACGGTGGCGGCCACGACGAAGCAGTCCACCTTCCCAGGGCCGATCAACTCGGCCATCTGTTGAGCCACCGCGGGAGCCGGCGACACCGCGACCTTGGCCCCGAGGGCGCGCATTTCCGCGATCCGCTGCAGCACCAGTTCGCCCTTGACCGGCTCCTGGTAGACGCTCTGCAAGACGGACACCGCCTCCTCAGGAGCGGCCGAGATCACGCGGTCGAAGATCGGCTCGGGATCGGCATAACGGCAGTAAATACCTTGTAAATTCAGCACCCCCAACCCGCCGAGATCCGAGATCAGCGCGGCCGAGCGGGGGTCAACAACGGCGTCCATCGCCGAGGCGAGGAGAGGCAGGCCCAGCTTCAGCCCGCCGATATCGGTGCTCAGGTCAACGAGCTCCGGGTCAATCGTCAGCGCCCCCGGCACGAGGGCCACATCGTCGAACCCGTAGCCATAGCGACTCTTGCGTCCGCGTCCGATCTCTACCTGCACAGGCGTAGAGTCCTCCTCTCTGTCGCCCCTCCCACCTGTGCCAAAGCGCCGCGACACGGCGGTGGGAAGCACGGCTGATTGCATCTTCGCGAGGGAGTGACCGCACGGGTCACGCCTTCGCCTCCCCAGGGCCACCTCGCCCGACAGTGCACGTCCCCAGCCCTGGCAGATAATTGGGTTATTTTAGCAGCACCGCGAGGCGTTGTCAAACCCCGCCCGTAGATTACAAACGCCTTTTTGCTTTTGCCTTTTTGCTTTTGCCTTCAGTATCCCGTGCCAATCTGAATCGAACTCACCACCGCCGAGTCCACCGTGCGCTCCCCGGCGCTTCCCCAGCAAGTCAGGAAAAAGCTCCTCCTCCGCCCCAACTCCGGCGGCGCGGGGAGGTTGATGGAGTACCCGGCGTCCGTCTTGGTCACGACCACCGACCTCGATTGGTCCTCCACGTGTGCGCCCTCCAATCGCGATACCTTCGCCGCGCCCCGATTGTCGAGCTGCAGTTCCGTGATCGCCGGCGCGCCGTGCTCGTCCCAACCTCGGAGGTCGAGCCTGAGATAGCTGCGCCGGCCCATTTTCCGGGCGCGGGTCACCAGCGTGACGCGCAGGCGGGCGCGGTCCAGCATGGTAAGCTGCACCTCGCGGAGTTCCGCCCCGCCGAGGGCGCGCCGCGAGCCGCCGCGGTCCTCGAAGCGCTGCGCCACCCCCGGCGTGATCTGCTGCGCGGACAGCAGTTCGAAGCTCTCGTTGTCGCGCGCGAAAGCGAGCAGCAATCGGTCGTAGTTAGGCATCTGCGAGCGATAGGCCCGAATGCCCGCGAGTTTCCGCTTCGCGACCTCCGGCGAGAGCGGCAGTCTCAGCCACCGCGCGTCGTCGCTCACCAGATCGGCCGGGGGGAGCAGCGCGGTGCGGAGCGAGAGTCGCGACGGCGCGGGATAGCGCGGCCAGTGGATCAGGTAGCCATACACCTCCACGCTCTTCGCCCAGTCGCCGCCGCGCTCGGCAATCGTCTCCAGCGCGTACCGCACGAAACAGTCCGTCGCCCAGTGGTCGGGATGCACATCCTTGGGATGCGTCACAAACACCTTGTGGGGCTGGACCTGCTGGAGAATCGCGATCACGTCCGAGAGCGTCTGCTGTCCGCAATACGGCGCCTGGGGGGTGAGGCTGCGGGGATAGGGCGAGAGGTTGGCGTGCGTGTACCGGGAGGTGTAGAGATCGTGGTAGAGCCAGTGCTCGGTTCGCCACAATTGCATGAGCCCGTTGTTCGGGTAGCTGAGAAAATGCACTCGGTTCCGCGACAGGCCGATCTCGGCCAGCGCGTCCAGGGTCTCCTCCTGCCGCGCGCGGCCCAGCGCCATCATGGTCTTGGGCGAGACGATCAGTTCCTTCTCCCCGAACACCACCGAGAGTTCCGACGCGTCGCCGTTGGTCATCACCGCCACGTCCACCGTCGCGCCGTTGGCCAAGGCCTTCTGGATCAGTCCCCCGCAGCCCAGCATTTCGTCATCGGGGTGGGGGGAGAAGATCAGGAGGCGGTCGCCGGCCCGCGGGGCCGGCATCTCGTCAATGAACCCCTGAGTCTGCAAGGACTTGCGCCAGGCCTGATAGCTGCTCAGCGAGCTATACGCGGTGAGCAGGACGGCGCACGACACCACTGCCAGGACCACGCGCCGCCAACTCACGCACCGCGCGAGCCGCGATGGCCATAGCCGTCCCGAGGAAGCTGTACCATCAGTTGCGGGCACAGGAGGGATTCTCCCCATCAGCGCTAACTCTTGCAGGGTATATGATAATCAACGGCAAGGCAAGCGAGGCGGACAGGCGGATGGGAGGACCGGCGTGAGCGATTGGCGTTACCCCGGGTTCGCGCCCGAGGAGGACAAGCTCAACCCGTGCGACGGCTGTCACGAATGCGCCCTGCGGTGCAGCGGGGCCATCCCCATGACCGCCACCGAATTCGAGCGGATCGTCTCCCACCTCCGCGGCCTGGACCCCGCGGCGGCCCTCCGCGTCCTGGAGCAGGAGAAGAACGTCCACTGGTTCGAGGAGACCTGGCGCGAGGCCTGCCTGTTCTATGACGTCACCCGCGGCGGCTGCCTCATCTACCCGGTCCGGCCGCTCATCTGCCGCCTCTTCGGCCGCGTCGAGTGGCTCCCCTGCCCCATCGAGAAGCCGCTGCCCTTGATCGTCCGCGGCGTCGAGATCATCCGCGCCTACGCCGGCGAGCGCCGCGCTTCGTTCGCGGAATGGTGCAGCGCGAAGGGGGCCTTCGATCTGCGGCGGTTGC
>CAZUGW010000317.1:0-4326 GCA_964620055.1 uncultured bacterium | reverse complement strand
TTTTCGCCAGGTCCGCGATGCTCGCGGGGCGCGAGGTGGGCCGGATATCGGTCTTGGGAAGGAAGGTGGCGCGGCCGGCCTTGGTGCGCTTCAGAAACTCGATGGCGGCCTGGGCCTCGGCCTGGGTGGGAGTGACGATGTCGCCGGCCGACGCGCCGAGGGCGGCCTCCATCGCCAACTCCAGTTCTTTCGGCACGCGCAACAGGTCGGCGACGGTGCGGTACTCGCCCTTCAGTTCGCCGCGATCCATCGCCTGCAGGACCGCCCGCACCCCCGCGCGCAGTCCCTCTCGCGAGCGCTCCATCTCCTGGAGGGCGCGCTGGCGGGAGCGCACCGCGGAGAGGCGCTCGCGCAGCTTCAACTCCTCTTGCCCTAACCCCTCGATCTCGGCCCGCGCCGCCTCCTCCTCGGAGCGCAGCGCGTAGGCCTCGGCCTGGGCGAGGTCGCGCTCGGTGCGCAGCTTTTCCGCGGTGCGACTCGCTTCCGCGGACTTGCGCTCCGCCTCCTCCCTGCGCCCGGCGAGGGCCGCGCGCTGCTCGCTCAACCGCAGCACCCGCGCCTCGGCGGCCTGGATGAAGGACTCGCACTGCACCAGCCGGTTGCGCGCGTCGGCGAGTTCGCGCAAGGTGTCGAGGTGCTCGCCGCGCTGCTCCACGGCGGACGTGCCGGTGAGTTGCACCGAGCCGATCTGCTCGCGCAGGCTCTCCTCGCGCGCCTGAATCTCCGCGCGCTTCTCCTGCACGCGCGCCGCGAGCTCGGGCTGACGCTGCTCCGCCTCAGCCAGTTCCTGGTCGGCGGCGGCCAACTGGGCCGCGAGGTGCTCCAGGTCGCGCTGGGCGGTGGCGGCCTGGGCCTGGAGGTCCGCGAGGCGCTGAGTGGTGAGGTTGAGTCGCCCCTCCGCGCGCTCCGCGTCGCTGGCCAGCCGCGCGGTGAGCCCCCGCGCCGCCTCCAGCCGCTCCTCGCACTCCTGCAACCGCACGCGCAGTTCCACCTCTTGCCCGGCCAACTGATGCAGCCGCGTGCGCGCGGTCTCGATCTCCCGTTCCAGCTCGGCCTCGCGGTCGCGGGAGCGGGAGAGGTTCTCGGAGAGGGCCTTGTGCTCCTCGACGAGGAGGCTGAGCTTGAGATCGAACAACTCCTTGGAGATGCGCTTGTACTCCCGCGCCGCCTCGGACTGTTGCGCGAGGGGGGCGAGTTGCGCCTCCAGTTCGTGGACAATATCGTTCACGCGGAGCAGGTTCTCGCGCACCTTGTCGAGCTTGCGCATGGCCTCGTTCTTACGCTGGCGATAGCGCTGGATCCCCGCGGCCTGCTCGAAGATCTCGCGGCGATCCTCGGAGCGCACGGAGAGGAGGCGGTCCACCTCGTTCTGGCTGATCACGGAATAGGCGTGCTTGCCGATGCCGGTGTCGAGTAGAAGCTCGTGAATGTCGCGCAGGCGGCAGGGGACGCGGTTGATGAAGTACTCGCCCTCGCCGGTGCGGAAGACGCGGCGGGTGATGGTGACCTCGGAGAACTCGAGGGGGAGCGCGCCGTCGGCGTTGTCCAGGGTGATCGTCACCTCTCCCACCCCGGCGCGGCGGCGCGATTCGCTCCCGGTGAAGATGATGTCCTCGGCGCGGGCGGAACGGAGCGACTTCATGCTCTGCTCGCCCAGGCACCAGACGATGGCGTCGGAGAGGTTTGACTTGCCGCTGCCATTGGGCCCGACGACAGCGGTGATGCCCGGCCCGAACTCCAGGCTGGTGCGGTCCGCGAACGTCTTGAAGCCGTACAGCTCCAGGCGCTTCAGGTACATGCGGAGGCCTTTCTGCTACTTATGCTGCGAGGCAATTCGGGGGGATTATAACAGAGATTCTGCTTATGTGGAAGATGGTTTCGGTCAGTCTGCGGTGACGACGCGGCAGCGTGAAACCGCCGAGCACTCCAGTCCATGCAGGATTTGCAGTGGCCTGGTCGTAGGAAGGGACAGCCGCGCTTGTGGCTTCGTCGCGGCAGGGGGTCTGTGAAGATGATGCGATTGAGCTTGCGCTTCTGGGCGATGACGTTCGCCCTCACTCTCGGATTCGCCGCCTGCGCCTCCGCGGGGGAGATCGTCGCGGAGGCCTGGCGCGGCGGAGGGTTTGGCTCCCCGCGCGCGATCGCGGTGGATTCGGTGGATGGGTCGTGTTGGGTCGGCGACTACTCGCATCACCGTCTCGTGCATCTCGACGCCGGCGGGAGCGAGTTGTGGCGGGGCGACTTTGGCAGCGGTGCGCCTACCTCGCTCGCGGTGGACCCGGGGGACGGTTCGTGCTGGGCGGTGGACTCGATCCTCGGTCAGGTCCGCCACATCGGCGCCGACGGCTACCCGCTGTGGTCGGCCGACGTGGTCGGAGCCCTCTCGGTGGGGCTGGACGCGTGGGATGGATCGGTGTGGATCGGCGCGAACAGCGCGCTCCTCCATTACGACGCGACCGGTGTCCTGCTCGGGAGCATCCCGGCAGGCGGGGCGGTGTCGGTGTCCGTGGACCCGTTCGACGGCTCTCTCTGGGCCGCGTTCGGTAGTGGCGACGTGCGGCATTACGCGCCGGGCGGATCGGTGCTCTGGACCGGGGACGGTTTCCTCGCGGCCACGTCGGTATCGGTTGACGAGGGGGACGGGTCGTGCTGGATCGCCGACGAGGGTGGGAATCAGGTGATTCACGTGGACGCGGCGGGCGGGGAGCTATCGCGGACGGGATTGTTCAGCCAGCCGAAGGGCGTCTCGGCAACCCCCGGGGACGGCTCGTGCTGGGTGGCGGACTACTACAACAACAAGATCGTGCATCTCGCGGCCGACGGAACTCGCCTCTGGGAGAATCGCGGTTTCTCTGGACCCCGGGCGGTGAGCGCGGACTCCGGCGACGGCTCGTGCTGGGTGGCGGATACCGGCAAGGACGAGGTGGCCCACCTAACCATCACCCTCAAGGCGGACTTCACCGCCTCCACGCCTACCCCCGAGGCCCCCCTGACCATCGCCTTCACGGACGCCTCCTCGGGATATCTCATCTCCTGGGCCTGGGTCCTTGGCGACGGCGAGGAGTCCGATCTGCCGAATCCCGTTCACACCTATCCCAGCCCAGGGACTTATGCCGTCTCGCTCACCGTGACCCATACCATTGGTGGGGTCAAGGCGTCGGATATCGCGACGCAGCAGGTCACGGTGCTCCCGCCACTCCCGGTGGCGGGCTTCACACCGAGTCCCGATCCTCCCCGCGGCTATGTCCCTCACACTATCGCCTTCACCGATGCCTCTACTGGATATCTGATCAGCGCCTGGGGATGGGATTTCGGCGACGGCGGCACAAGCGCGGAGCGGAATCCCACGCACACATATACCGTCCCCGGCGTCTATACGGTGAGCTTGACCGTGGTGAACGAGGCTGGCTCGGGTACCGAGATCAGGCCCAACTACGTCACCATCCTCGGCTTCTCCGATGTCCCGGCCTCACATTGGGCCTACCTTTATATCGGCGCCTGTGCCGACGCCGGAATCGTCGGGGGCTATTGGGATGGCACCTACCATCCCGAGTTGCCGGTGGACCGCGCGGCGATGGCCGTCTATATCTCTCGCGGCCTGGCCTGGGTCAAGAAGGAGGAAATCACGCCCGGCCCGGCCGTTGCCACCTTCCCCGACGTCCCCACCTCCCACTGGGCCTACAAGTACATCGAGTACGCGAAGACCCGCGGGATCGTGCAGGGGTACTGGGATGGCTATCATCCGGCCGAGATCGTGAACCGCGCGCAGATGGCCGTCTACCTCGCGCGCTCCATCTGCGATCCCACGGGGGAGGCGGGGCTGGTGAACTACGTCCCTCCGACCACGCCCAGCTACCCCGACGTCCCGGCCGGTTTCTGGGCCTATAAGTACATTGAGTACTGTCGGTTCCGAGGTGTGGTGTACGGGTACGCGAACGGTTACCGGCCGGATACCGTGGTGGATCGTGCGATGATGGCGGTGTATGTGCAGAGGGCGTTCAATCTACCGATGTAGCGCGGGCGGCCTCGTACATCGCCGCCATGTTCGCAGTGGGGATGTCGGCCATCATCCACTGATCGGGGCCACAGATGTACCCGGTCGGGCCGAGGGTGGCGATGGTGCGGCGCACCTCGGCGCGCACTTCCTCCGGTGTGGCGTGGGGCAGCAACGTCTGCGTGCTGATCCCCCCGTGGAAAGCGATCCGCCCCTTGAACTGGGCCAACTGCTCAGGCTGCATTCCCTCGGCCGCGACCTGCACCGGGTCGAGCACGTCAATCCCGCAGGCGAGGAGGTCGGGGATGAGCTCGCGCACCGCGCCGCAGGTG
>CAZUGW010000316.1:887-4330 GCA_964620055.1 uncultured bacterium | reverse complement strand
GGGGCCTCGCCAGTCGCCTGGCTGACCGGTGCGTGGTCACCTCGGATAATCCGCGCAAGGAGGATCCGGAGGCGATCATCGCGGAGATCCTGGCTGGCATTCCGGCGGAGACGCGGGAGAAATGCGCGGTCGAGCCGGACCGCGCGGCGGCGATACGCCTGGCGGTGGAGATGGCGCAGCCCGAGGACCTGGTGCTGATCGCGGGCAAAGGGCACGAGGATTATCAGATCATCGGTGAGACCAAACACCATTTCGATGACCGCGAGGTCGCGGAACAGGTCTTGGCCGGGATCGAGGGGCGCGATGGCTGAACTGACCCTCGAGATGATCTTGGCCGCGACCCAGGGCCGACTGCTAGGCGACGTCGCGCCGGAGGCGTTCCCGGGCGTGTCCATTGACACGCGCACGCTGACGCCGGCGCAACTCTTTGTGGCGCTCCAGGGAGAGCGGGACGGGCACGACTTCGTCCCCCAGGCCTTCGCGCGCGGCGCGGGAGCGGCGCTGGTGTCGCGCGAGCTCGCCGACGACGGGCCGAGGATCATCGTCGCGGATACGCTTCAGGCTCTGGGGGCGATCGCCGCAGCGCATCGGAACGTGCTCGACCTCAAGGTCATCGCTATCACCGGCAGCGTCGGCAAGACCACGGTGAAGGACATGCTCGCGGCGATTCTGGAGCAGGGATGGCGGACTCTGAAGAGCCAAGGGAACTACAACACCGAGATCGGCGTCCCGCTCACGCTGCTGGAGTTGGACGCGTCTCACCAGGCGGCGGTGGTGGAGATGGCGATGCGGGGGCGCGGGCAGATCGCGTATCTCGCGCAACTTGCGCGGCCGCAGGTGGGTGTCGTGACCAACGTCGGCCTCTCCCACCTGGAGCTGCTCGGCAGCAAGGACGCGATCGCGGAGTCGAAAGCGGAACTCGTGGAGGCCTTGTCGCCAGACGGGACCGCGGTGCTGAATGCTGATGACGAGTACTTCGAGGTCCTCGCCGCGCGCAGCGCGGCTCCGGTGGTGTCGTTTGGGACCAGCGAGAGCGCCGACGTGCGCGTGAGCGCGGTCGCGGTCACCCCCGACGGGAGGTTGCAGGTGCGCTTGACCGGTCGCCTGATCGAGGCCGAAATCACCTGCGGCGCGATGGGGCGGCATCACGCGTTGAACATCGCGGCCGCGGCTGCCGCCGCGATCTCCGCCGGCGCGCCCGCGGAGTGGGTGGCCACCGGCCTCGCCGCCTATGAAACCGGCGAGATGCGCGGGCGCATCGTGGAGGCCCCCGGCGGCTATACGGTAGTTGACGACAGCTACAACGCCGCACCCGACTCCATGCGCGCCGCGCTCGACCTGCTCGCGGACCTGCCGGGCGACCGCAAGTGGGCCGTGCTGGGCGACATGAAGGAACTGGGCGACGCGAGCATAGACGAGCACCACGAGATCGGCCGCGCGGCCGCCGACTCCGGCCTCGCCGGGTTGGTGACCGTGGGCGAACTGGGCCATCATATGGCCGAGGGAGCGCGGGAAGCCGGCCTCGCCGAGGTGACCGAGGCCGCGGACAACGCGGCCGCCGCGGGGGTGATCGCGTCGCGACTCGCCGCCGGCGATGTCGTGCTCGTGAAGGGCTCGCGGGCGATGCAGATGGAGGAGATCGTGGCGGCCTTGCTGGGGCAGGAGGGGGACGGGCATGGGTAATGTGACCCTGATCGGCCTGCCCCTGGCCCTGCTGCTCCCCCTTGGGCTGTCCCTGGCAATCGGAGGGCCATTTATCGGCTATCTGAAGCGGCTGAACGCGGGGCAGCGCGTGCGCGACGACGGGCCGCAGCGCCACCTCCAAAAGGAAGGCACGCCCACCATGGGCGGGTTGATGATCGTGGGAGTTGTGCTCATCACCGTCCTGCTCGCGGTGGCCGTCCTGCCCGCGGGGTTGGAGATCAGGCTGCGCCTGCTGTATCTCTGCGCGCTCACCGTGGCCTTCGGCGCCATCGGCTTCGCGGACGACTGGCTGAAGATCGCCCGCGGTCGCTCGCTGGGATTGAAGGCGCGCCACAAGCTGCTCTGGCAGGTAGTGGCCGCCGCGACGTTAGTGGGCCTGTTCGGCGTCTTCACCCCTTCCCTCCGGCCGTTCTCGCCGGGTATCGGAGTCGTGTGGGCGGTCCTGCTGATCGCGACCTCGAACGCGGTGAACCTCGCAGACGGGCTCGATGGCCTGGCCGCGGGCCTGTGCCTCATCGCCGTCGCCGGCCTCCTCTGGTTCGCCGCCGGGCTCGGAACGCCCACGGTGCTGACCTTCGGGCTGGCGCTGCTGGGGGCGTGTCTCGGATTCCTGTGGTTCAACCGACACCCAGCCCGACTCTTCATGGGCGATGTGGGTTCACTCGCCCTCGGCGCCGCGCTGGCCGGGATGGCAATGATGCTGCACGCCCCGTTGGTCCTGCTCGGTCTCTGCCTGGTCCCATTCGCCGAAGCCGCTTCCGTTGTCATTCAGGTCATCTCTTTCAAGACCACGGGCAAGCGCGTCTTCAAGATGAGCCCGATTCACCATCACTTCGAGCTCATCGGTTGGTCCGAGCGGCGGGTGGTATGGACGTTCTGGGGGGTTGGGTTGCTGGCTGCGGCGACGGTTGCGCTCGGATTGGACAGATGGCGATGGTGATGAGCTTCACTGACAAGCGCGTCCACGTCATCGGCCTCGGCTCCCTGGGAACGGGCCGGGCGGTGGCGCGCGCGTTGGCCGCGCGGGGGGCGAAGGTGACCGTGTCGGACAGCAAGCCCGCCGAGGCCCTGCAGCCGGAGATCGAGGCCCTGGAGGGAGCCGGGGTGATGGTTCTGACCGGCGAGGAGGCCTATCGGGGGATCGAGAAGGCGGAGCTGGTGGTGCCCAGCCCCGGTGTGCCGCTCGACATCCCTCCGCTGCTCCGCGCCCGCGCGGCCGGAGCCAAGATCGTGAGTGAGATTGAGGTGGCCTATTGGCTCGCGCCCTGCCCGATCATCGCCATCACCGGGACCAAGGGAAAGACGACGACCACGGCCCTGCTCGGGGAGATGCTGCGGGATGCGGGCGTGCCAGCCCTGGTGGGCGGGAACATCGGGAAGCCGCTGATCAAGTTGGCGGAGGTGGCGAAGCCCGGAGACGTCTTGGTGGCGGAGGTGAGCAGGTTCCAACTGGGGGCGGTCGAGCAATTCCGCCCGCGGGTAGCGGTGATGCTCAACCTCTTCCCCGATCACCTGGACCGACACGAGACGATGGACGCCTACGGGGACGCCAAGGCGCGCATCTTCGCCAATCAGGAGGCCGACGATGTCGCGGTGATCAACATGAGCGATGCGGGGGCGTGGGCCTTGGGTGAGTTCAGCCGCGCGCGCGTCATGCCGTTCAGCACGCAGCAGCCCGCTCCCGAGGGCGCGGATATCGCGGAAGCCTCGCTGCGCGTGCAGGGCACGCGCGTCTGTCC
>CAZUGW010000316.1:0-877 GCA_964620055.1 uncultured bacterium | reverse complement strand
GCTGGCGGCGGCGAAGGCCATCGGCGCGCCGCTGGATAACGCGCGGTTGACACTGGCGCATTTCCCAGGAGTGGAGCACCGGTTGGAGGCGATAGGGAGCGTGGGTGAGGTGCTGTTCGTGAACGACTCGCAGGCCACCACGCCGCCCGCGACCATCGCGGCCCTGGAGTCCTTCGAGGAGCGGGTGATCCTGATCGCGGGCGGGCGGGCGAAGGTGCAGGATTTCGGCGGACTCGGTGAGGCTGTCGCCAGACATGGTGCGTCACTGATCGTGATAGGCGAGGCGGCGGAGGAGATCGCGGCGGCGGCGCGAAGTGCAGGAGTGACGGACATCGCGCACGCAACGAGCCTGCCTGAGGCGGTCGAGATGGCCTACCGGCGCGCCCGGCCGGGCGAGGTGATCTTGATGTCGCCGGCGTGTGCGAGCTTCGATATGTTCGAGAACATGTCTCAGCGCGGGCGGATCTTCACGAAGACGATGCAGCAATTGGCGCAACGGGAGGGTTCGGCATGAGCGGAGTGGCGATGCGCGCAGTGCGACTGGCACAGGCGGAGTTGGTGCAGGCGGAGGAGGCCCCGGCCTGGGACCTGCGAGTGCTCGTGCCGGCGTTGCTGCTGGTGAGCATCGGGGTGGCGATGGTGTTCAGCGCGGGGATGCCGTATGCCACGCAGCAGGGCAGCGGGAGCGTTTTCTACTACCCGATTCGCGAGGCCGTGTTCCTGGTGATGGGCGTGGCGGCGATGATCGCGGCCGCGCGCCTCTCGCTGGAGCGACTCCATGACCGGGCCTTCCTCCTGCTGGTCGTCACCCTGCTGCTGCTCATCGGCGTGCATTTCGTCGGCGTGATGGTGAACGGGGCGAGGTCCTGGTATCAGA
>CAZUGW010000315.1:0-4340 GCA_964620055.1 uncultured bacterium | reverse complement strand
AAAGGCGAAGAAACGCATGAACTCGCGAGTAACGAGGTCGGTGGACATGGACAATACGCGGAGGGCAAGTATGAGTGATCTTATCGTCGTGGTCGGGGTGGCGGCCTTGGTGGTGCTGGGCACGTTGCCCGCCTTCTCGGCGCCGCCGGCGTCGGGCGCGGGCGTTCTTCCCACCACCGGCCAGGTGCAGCGGCGCACCCTCGACAACGGCCTCCAGGTGCTGGTGATGGAGGAGCACAGCGCGCCGCTGATGTGCTCGTTCATCTGGTACCGGGTGGGGATGCGGAGCGAGGAACCGGGCGAGGCGGGGCTGAGCCACTTTCTCGAGCACATGCTCTTCAAGGGCACGCAGAAGTACAGCGGCCGAGAGATGGACAAGCTCATCACCGAGCGCGGCGGCTACTACAACGGCTTCACCGGCATGGACACGACGGCCTATGTGGAGACGATGGCACCCAGCAACCTGGACCTCGCGCTCGAGATGGAGTCCCAGCGCATGGCCCATGCGCTCATCGCCAAGGACGACGTGGAATCGGAGAAGGGCGTGGTGATCTCCGAGTTCGAGATGTCGGAGAACAGCCCGTCCTTCTTGCTGCGGCAGAAGGTGATGGAGGCCCAGTTCCCCGGCCAGCCCTATGGCCGCCAGATCATCGGGAGCAAGGACGATCTGCACGCCCTCACTCAAGAGACGGTGCGCGCCTACTATCAGCACCACTACGCGCCGAACAACGCGACTCTGGTGGTGGTCGGGGACGTGAAGGCCGAGGACGTCTTCGCCAAGGCCGAGAAGTTCTTTGGCCCGATTCCCAAGGCCGAGATTCCCGCTCCCGCCGCCAATCCCGGCCGCGGCGCCACGGGTGAGAAGAGAGTGAAGCTGGAGCTCCCGGGGCGAACCTCCTACCTGCAAGCTGTCTATCAGGTCCCACCTATCCAGGATGCAGACCACGTGGCCCTGGAGGTGCTCCAGAACGTAGTCAGCGGCGGGCGCACCGCGCGTCTCTACAAGGCTTTGGTGGACACGGGAATCGCGGCGGAGGCGGGAGGCGGGGATTTCGAGAACCCGCAGCCGACGGTGTTCGCGTTCGACATCTCGCTCCGCCCCGGCATCGCGCACCAGCGGGCCGAGGAGGCGCTGGACGCGGTGCTCGAGGACCTGAAGGCCAAGCCCGTGGGAGAGCGGGAGCTTACTAAAGCGAAGAATCAGACCAAGGCGAACTTCGTCTACGCCGCCGACGGGGTGACCAAGCTCGCCCAGCAGATCGGCTATTACCATTCGATCTATCGGCTGGAGTATCTGGATTCGTTCCCCGAGAAGGTAGACGCGATTACGCCGGAGGACCTCCAGCGCGTCGCGAAGCAGTACCTCGGGCAGGACAATCGCACCATGGGCTGGCTGATTGCGACCGGCGGAGAGGGAGGGACGGGCGGACCGGAGATGCCCACGGGGAGCATTCACTGGCAACCCTACCGGCCCGAGACAAGCCAACCCGCGGCCGGCCCCGCGCCGGCCGGCGTGACCCGCGCCCCGGTACGAGACCTACATCTGCCGAACGGGATGCGCGTCATCCTCCAGGAGAACCGCTCCGCGCCGTTCGTGGTGGTGTACGGCAACATCATGGCCGGGCCTGTGTTCGATCCCAAGGACAAGGCCGGCCTCGCCTCCTTCACCGCCGAAATGCTCTCGCGCGGCACACAGAAACGCTCCTGGGAGGAGATCCAGGAGTCGCTGGACTTCGTGGCCGCGCAGCTCGGCTTCGGCACCGGCCAGCAGGTCGCGACCGTCGCCGGGCAGTCGCTGAAGGCCGACCTGCCGCTGCTGCTGGAGGCCGCGGCGGAGCAATTGACGCTCCCCTCCTTCCCGCAGCCCGAGATCGAGAAGGTGCGCTCCGAGATGCTCGCCGCCCAGGCGCGACGGGATGAGGACACCTTCGAGGTGGCGCAGAAGGAGTTATTCGCGCGCCTCTACCCGGAGGGCCATCCGCTGCACAACTCGCCGCTCGGGGAGCGCGAGTCCGTGACCGGGATCACGCGCGACGACCTGGTGGCGTTCCACGCCAAGTGGTACCGCCCGGAGAACACCATTCTCGCCATCACCGGGGACTTCGACGCCGACCAAGTGGCGAAGACCGTGGAGCGGATCTTCGGCGGATGGGAGCGCAAGGGCGAGCCGGCCCGGCCCGCGCTGCCGCAGGTTCCCGTGCCGGCCAAGTCCGAGACGGTGCGGAAACCCATCCCGAGCAAGACGCAGACCGACATCGCGCTGGGCTTCCCCGGCCTCAGTCGCCGCGACCCGGACTACTACCCGGCCGACCTGATGAACTACGTGCTGGGTCGCGGGTTCGTGAGCCGACTCAACCTACGCATTCGCGAGGAAATGGGCGCGGCCTACTACGTGATGAGCAGCTTCTACGCCTACTGGGGTCCCGGCCCGTGGGCCTTGCACATGGGCATCCACCCGGACAAGGTGGACGCCAGCATCACCGCCGCGGTCGAGGAGCTCCAGCGCATGCAGAAAGAGCCGCCTACCGCGGAGGAGATGAAGCTCTGGAAGGACTATGTCGAGGGTACCGTCGCCCGGCAGATGGAGACGTTCTCGGGCATCGCCCAGAGCCTGGTATCGTCGGCCTTCTACGACCTCGGGCTGGACTTCCCGTATCGCTATCCCAAGATCCTGCGCGAGATCACGGGTGAGCAAGTGCAGGAGGCCGCGAAGAAGTACCTGCATCCGGAGGGGTATATCGCGGTGATCTCGGGGCCGGTGGAGAAGTAGGGGCACGACATGTCGTGCCCTCGTCTCTAGGGCGGGTATGTCGTCGGCCTGCGCCTGGGTGCAGGCCGACGCATGTCCACCGTACAGTCTACCGCACTCGCCAGGTCGCCTCGGCCGTTGCGCCGGAGACGACATCCGTGGCCACGACGCGCCACGTGCCAAGCGCGTCGTTCAGCGCGAGCCGGAACTGCCCGGAGCCCACGCCGCCGCGGGTATCGAGGTTCGTGCTATAGAGGGCGTGAGGCGTTGCCTTCCCGCCGTCGGGCGAGAACACTGCGATCTTCACCACATGCCGGGCCGGTTTGGCGGCGCCGACGTTGAGCTTCACGTCATACTTCACCACGTCGCCCGGCTGCTTGCCACCTTGTACGGCAAGCTTGAGGCCTCTCACCTGGTACGGCAGGAGGGCGTAGAGCTTCGGGTCGGCCTCGCGCAGGATGGCGCTGACCGCCTTCATCTCCCCCAGGTACTTGTGGGCGCGGAGGTCGTACCAGTGCCCCGCCGTGGGCACGCTGACGCGCACCTTGTCCGCGGCAGAAACTCCGGGCCGATCTATATACCGCATCGTGCCATCGCTGCTCTCCGAGTACATGCCGCGCATTTCCTTGAGCAACGCCACGACCTCCATCCCGCCGCCGGTCCAGCTCACCCGCTCGATGGTCACGGGGGGTTCGCCGCCGGCCTTGGTCACGGTGACGCGCGGTCGGAGGCGCGCCGCGTCCAGTATGCCGCCAATCACCGCGCGGGCCTCCTCCCCTGCCTCGCTGGTCCGCGCCAGATGATACCTGTCGAGCCATCGGTCGGTACAGGCCGCGCGGCCGCGACCGAACTTCGGCCCGGCGAACAGGTCGGAAAGTGAGCTTTCTGGCAGCGGGCGACCGTGCACCGTGGTCGTGCCGGGCATCACGTCCGCGATCACCAGTCCGCCCCGTTTCACGAAGGCGCGAATCTGCTCCACTTCCTTGGTGGAGAGTGCGACGGAGCCGGGGAGGACCAGCACTTTGTAGCCGGCTGTGGCGAGGTCGCCCTTCTCCACCTGCTCGTAGGAGAGGTAGTTGTACTGATAGCCCAGGTCCTCCAGCAGGTCGCACCACCCCTCCCGGTTCTTGATGAACCGGGCGAAGTTGAGCGAGCTGGAACTGCTGTCCTCCAGCGCCTGGTAGGTGAGCTTGCCATCCGAGACCCACCAGACGTGCCCGCTCGCCATGGAGAAGTGCAGCGCGACCTTGTCGTGGGCGCGCGTCAGACCGCTGAGGGTGCGAGAGATCCCCTCCCCGCGCAACTCGCCGAAGGTCTTCTCGAACGACCGGCCCTGCGCGTTCAGGGTGAGGTCCGGGTCCACGAAACTGTAGCCCCAGAAGATGGAGGCGCCGCGGTGACCGTGCAAGAGCCGGTGCCAGATCTCGTGCTCCAGCGGCGCGCCGGACTGTGTATACCCGGTGAACCCGGTGAGGATCATCCCGGGGTTAAAGGAGCGATGCATCTCGTCCTGGCCGCCGACGGAATAGGGCTGCAAGTACTGGACGGTCTGGTCCATTTGCCACCAGTCGCAGCCGTTGTGCGAGCCGGG
>CAZUGW010000314.1:0-4343 GCA_964620055.1 uncultured bacterium | reverse complement strand
CGCGGCCCACGCCGAAGGCAAAGCGACCATCGTCACCCGCGCCTCCGAGGCGGCGGCCCTGCCGTTCGGCCGCAAGTACGGCCTGGTGGTGCAGACCACGCAGCGGCCGGAGGCCCTGCGCGAGGTGGCCGGGGAACTGGCCGAACGAAGCCGCGAGCTGCGCGTCTTCAACACCATCTGTGAGGCCACTGTGAAACGTCAGGAAAGCGCCCACGACCTGGCCGAGCGGGTGGACGTGATGATCGTGGTGGGCGGGCGAAACAGCGCCAACACCGCCCGCCTGCGCGAGATCTGCGAGGCCACCGGCACGCCGACCCATCACCTCGAGACCGCCGCGGAGCTCGACGGCGCCTGGCTCGTCGGCGCCTCCCGCGTCGGGGTCACCGCGGGGGCCTCCACGCCGGACTGGATTGTGACGCAGGTGGCGGCGCGACTGCGAGAGTTAGCCGGCGGATCCTGACGGTCGCCTCGCGGCGCCACCCTGGCCGTCCGGGAGGTCTATCGCCTCCAGCCCAGAACAAGGTCACTGAGGCAAGTCCCCAACTTGCGCTCACTCGATCGGAGACGACAATGGCCCGACCCACCGATATCAGACCCATCGGCGTGGAGCTTCACTTCCTTCCCGTCGAGACCCGCATGCCGCTGAAGTTCGGCCCGGAGACCCTGACCTACGTCACCTGCGCCCGCGCCCGGGTGCGAGTGGCGGACGCCGCGGGATGCCAGGCCGAGGGCTGGGGCGAGACTCCTCTCAGCGTGCAGTGGGTCTGGCCCTCCAGCCTCTCCTACGAGGAGAGGCACGCCACCATGAAGGCGTTTTGCGAGATGCTCGCCGAGGCGTGGGCCTCGCCCATGCTCCCGGGGCATCCGATTGAGGTCGGCCACGCCTTTACCACCGAGCGCCTCCCCGGCCTGCTCACGACCTGCAATGCCGGCCGCGCCGAGCACGAGCCTATGCCCTGGCTCGGCGCGCTGGTCTGCAACTCCGTGTTCGATCAGGCCTTACATGACGCCTTTGGCAACCTGGTGGGCAGGCCGGTCTATGAGACGTACCGCGCCGAGTACATGAATCAGGACCTCAGCGCCTATCTCACCCCTGCCGACGGCTCGCCCATATCCTTCTCCGGCAAGTACCCCGAGGATTACCTCGTCTCCCCCCGTCCCAACCGCCTCCCGGCCTGGCATCTGGTGGGGGGCAAGGACCCAGTGAAGCCGGAGGAGTTGACCGGCGAGGAGCCGGACGATGGCTATCCCGTGCTGCTCCGCGACTGGATCGAGCGCGACGGCCTCACCTGTCTCAAGGTCAAGCTCCGCGGCAACGATCCCGCGTGGGACTACAACCGATTGGTCGAGGTCGGCCGCATCGCCGAGGACACGAGCGTGCTTTGGCTCACCGCCGACTTCAACTGCACCGTCACCGATCCGGCCTATGTCAACGAGATCCTCGACCGGCTGATGAGCGAGCACCCGCGCCTCTGGCAGATGATCCTCTATGTCGAGCAGCCGTTCCCCTACGACCTCGAAGAGAACCGCATTGACGTCCACAGCGTCTCCGCCCGCAAGCCCCTGTTCATGGACGAAAGCGCGCACGATTGGCGCCTGGTCAAGCTCGGTCGCACCCTCGGCTGGACCGGAGTCGCGCTCAAGACCTGCAAGACGCAGACCGGCGCGCTGCTCACGCTCTGTTGGGCCAAGGCCCACGGCATGACGCTGATGGTGCAGGACCTCACCAATCCCATGCTGGCGCAGATCCCCCACTGCTTGCTCGCCGCGCACGCCGGGACCATCATGGGCGTGGAGACCAACGCGAGCCAGTTCTACCCCGAGGCCTCTTTGCCCGAGGCCCAGGTCCACCCCGGCCTCTACCAGCGTTTGCATGGCACGGTGGACCTGCGCACCCTCACCGGCCCCGGATTCGGGTATGAGATCGAGCGGATGTCGCGGGTTCTGCCCGATCCGGCGAAGAGGGTCGGCGATATCTGAAGGCGCGCGCCTGGTCTCGGCGAATACCCGCACGGCTAACCATCGCACTCAGTAGGAGAAGTACGTGAAGATCGAACTCGGCTGCCTGAACCGTCCTTGGTACGACTACACCCTCGCCGACTCTCTCGCGGGCATCGCCGCCGCGGGCTTTTCCATCTGTGGCTTCATCTCCCAGCAGCAAGGCAAGCCGCTGGTCAGCGACGAGCAGGCGGACGCCGACATTGCGGCGGTCAACGCGCTGATGAAGCAGCACGGTCTTCAGGCCCAGGTGCTGATCAGCAACACCGACACCACGATTCCGCCCGAGGCCTCCGTCGCCAAGCTGCGTACCACCATCGGGCGCGCGAAGGCGCTGGGTCTTCCGTACCTGGTCCTCACCGGCACGCATGACCAGAGCAAGTACGAGCACTGGTACGCCGCCACCGCGCAAGGCCTCGACTTCGCGCAGGAACAGGGAGTGAAGGTGCTGCTCAAGGCCCACGGCGGGATGTGCGCGCTGGCCGAGGACCTGCTCTACGCGCTGGATCGCCTGCCGCATCCCAACTTCGGCATCTGCTACGATCCCGGTAATGTCTACTACTACACCGGCGAGAAGGCCGAGGAGGACCTGCCCAAAATCGCGGCGCGCGTCGAGGCGATGTGTATCAAGGATGAAATCGGCGGCAAGCACGGCGACGTGATGCTCACGCCGGGCACGGGGCTGGTGGACTTCCCGCGCATCTTCTCCATTCTCAATGACCACGGCTTCTCCGGCCCCTGCTGGGTGGAGTGCGTGGGAGGGAAGACGCTGGACGAGATCAACGCGGAGGCGAGGAAGACGTACGAGTTCATCAGCCAAGTTGTCGCAGCCATCTAGACTCTTAACACGGGGGAAACAGACGATGTCATCAGCAGCAGATCGTGTCGTCTCTAACGGGGTGGTGGACATCGCGCGCGGGACCGGCCTGGCCGAGGCCTGGGAGCGCGCCGTCCTGCTCGCGTGGACCCACGGGACCGAAGGGATACAGGAGGACACGGGCGATTCCTACCGCGGTCGCCCCATGGTGATCGAGCTTCCCGAGGCCCTCGGCGAGCCGCGCTACCACCGCATGATCATGGCCCTCCCCTCCGACGTCGAGTCGTATATCCAGGAAGTCGTCGCCGGGTCGAAGGACCATCTGATTGACCTGACCGATCCGAACAAATGGCACTATACCTATTACGAGAGATTCACTCGCTACGACGCTCCAGGGACGGCGGCCATCAACCAGATCGAGGCGATGCTCGACCATCTCGCCCAGGCCCCCTCCAGCCGCCGCGCCCAGGCCATCACCTGGAAGCCCTGGCTCGATCCCGGCGAGAAGGACCCGCCCTGCCTCCAGCGCCTCTGGTGCATCGTGCAGAACGGCAAGCTCAACCTGCACACTCACTGGCGCTCGCGGGAGGCCCTGCTCGCCAGCTTCATGAACATCTTCGCGCTCACCGCCTGGCAGGAGATCTTCGCGCAACGACTGGGCGTGCAGGTCGGCCACTACCTGGACTTCACCGATAGCTTTCACATCTATCAGCGCGACTACGCCCGCGCCGAAATGCTCGTGGGCAAGTTCCGCTCCCTGCCCCCTGAGCAGCGGTACATGAGCCGGGAGCAGTATCAGAGTCTGTTGTAAGGTGAGCGCTCCTGTGCTCACTGGCCGGAGGTTGTCATCCTGAGCGAAGCGAAGGATCAATCTGGCAGTAGTCAGAGCGCGTAGCGCTCTGTCCTCTTGTCGTGATAACGGAGATAGCCATGCCCAACCTCAAACTCACCCTCATCGGCGGCGGCAGCTACCCCTGGACGCCCGGCGTGCTCAGCAACGTCATGAGCAATCCGCGCCTCGACGGCTGCCATATCACGCTCCATGACATCAACCCCGAGGCCTTGGAGTTGAACTACCAACTCGCCCTGCGCTACAAAGAGGTCTCCGGGTCCGCCATCACTTTCGAGAGCACCGTGGACCAGGGGGCCGCGCTCGACGGCGCGGACTTCGCCGTGGTCACTATCTCCACCGGCGGGCTCAGGACCATGGAACCGGACCTGCTCCTCCCCGAGGAGTACGGCATTTTCCAGACCGTCGGCGACACCGTCGGGCCGGGCGGGCTGTCGCGGGCCTTGCGCAATATTCCGGTGTTCCTCGAGATGGCGCGCGCCATGGAGCGCCGCTGCCCCACGGCCTGGATGATCAACCTCTCCAACCCCCTGTCCGTGCTCACCCGTGTCGTGAACAAGGAGACCAGCATCCGCGCCCTCGGCATGTGCCACGGAGTCTACGGCACGGCGCAGCAGTACGCCGACTTCTTCGGCGTCACCCTCGCCGACGTCGCCTTCGTCCACACCGGCCTCGGCC
>CAZUGW010000313.1:3357-4377 GCA_964620055.1 uncultured bacterium | reverse complement strand
GCGTCCACGGCCGTGGTGATCGGCGTGGTGCTGCTGTCCACGGTCTATCCCGCGCGCAAGGCCTCCGAGGTGGCGACGCCGGCCATCGAGCGCCGGTGGGCGGTGCCGGACCCGAAGGGCGACGAGTGGGACATCCCGATGCCGTTCGCGGTCACCGGCAGGCAGGCCAACGCGCTCAGTTCGTTCATGGTGGAATGGTTCCAGGCCTACGAGGAATACTCCGTGGGCGACTTCGTCACGCAGAACGTGACCAGTTTCGAGCAACCGGGGCAGCACGGCCAGGTGCTGGTGATTGACCTGATGGCCTGGGTGGCGCCCTTCGATCTGGGCGTGAGCCAGAAAGTGCAGCTCCGCACCATCCCGACGGATATGGAGGACGTGTACGAGATCTGGCTGCACCTGGAGCGGGTGAGCGGAGACGTCTCCTCCTGGCGGCGGGTGAATCGCCGCTTCCTGAATACGCTGCGCAAGCAGTTCCTGATCTGGCGCACCCTGCGGGCGGAAGATCGCGACCGCTACCTCGGGTTGGACCAGGCGGCCGGGGCGGCGACTCCGGCCGGGTAAGCACGACCACTCTCGCGGAAGGTAGGTGACCGGGTTGGCCGAGCACGTACAAGAGAACGAGGAAAAGGCCCTCGCGCCGGCGGAGGCCGAGGACGACTTTTTCGCCGCACGGCGAGCGGGGCTCGAGCCCAAGGTGTTCGAGGACGGCTTCACGCTGAAGACGGTCATCGGCGCGCTGTTCGTCGGGATCGTGATGATGCCGGGCGCGATCTACCTGGGCCTGATGATGGGACAGACGCTGGGCCCGGCCGGGCAGTGGACCACCATCATCCTCTTCACCGAGGTGTGCCGCCGGTCGTTCACCAAGCTCACCCGCCAAGAGCTCTACATGATCTACTACATGGCGGGGAGCCTGATCTCCGGCGGCGGCGCCATGGCGCTGGCCGGAGGAGCTTTCGCCCGGTTAGTCTGGAACCAGTACCTGATCCAGTCTCCCTCCGCGCGGCAGTTCGGGAT
>CAZUGW010000313.1:331-3347 GCA_964620055.1 uncultured bacterium | reverse complement strand
TCGCCGATCAAATACCCTACTGGATAGTACCGAAGGTCGGTTCGATCGCTTATGTCCAGCGCACCTTCCTGCATCCGGACTGGAAGTGGCCTATCATCTTCCTGATTGTCGGTCAGGTGCTGGGGCGCATGCAGTGGATCGGCATGGGGTATTTCCTCTTCCGCACCACTTCCGATGTCGAGCGGCTCCCGTTCCCCATCGCCCCCATCGCCGCCCAGGGAGCGACGGCCCTGGCGGAGGTTTCCGAGGAGAAGGAGTCCTGGCGCTGGCAGGTGTTCAGCGTCGGAACAATGATCGGGCTGGTGTACGGGTTCTTCTACGTGGCCATCCCGGTGATCACGAGCGGCTTTCTCGCCGACCCGCTCAAGCTGATCCCGATTCCCTTCATTGACTTCATGTCCAACACCGAGGACGTGCTGCCCGGCGGACGCATCGCCATCGCCACCGACCTGGGGCCCATCTTCTGGGGCTTCGTCCTGCCTTTCCCCCTCGTGGTCGGTCAGTTCATCTCCTCCATGTTCGCGAACTTCGTCTTCACCCCGACCCTCTATCACCTCTCCTATAACCCCGCGCTCGGGCACTCCATGATCTTCCCCAAGTGGGCGAAGGGCATGGGACTGATCCAGAGCGAGATGACCCAGAGCTTCGATCTCTTCATGAGCATCGGCATCGGGATCTCGTTGGCGATCGCGGTGATCGGGTTCTGGACGGTGGGCGCCACTCTGGCGAAAGCCCGGGTGCAGCGGGCGCAGGGTCAGCAGCAAACGCGCAGCTACCGGGACGTGCCGGCCGGGCGGGGCGATTTCCCACTCTCTATCGCAGTGCTGGCGTGGTTCGTCTCCACGACGTTCTACGTCTGGTTGTGCCACAAGCTGGTGCCGGGCTTCCCGATGATCTGGTTCGTACTCGCCGCCTACATCTGGACGCCGGTGGTCTCCTACATCTCCGCCCGCATGTACGGGCTGACGGGGCAGCAGATTAGTATCCCCATGGTGACCCAGGCCACTTTCATCCTGAGCGGCTACAGGAAAGTGGACATCTGGTTCGCTCCCTTCCCCTACGATGACTATGGGTGGGTGGCCCAGTCCTTCCGGGAGGTGGAGCTGACCGGCACTAAGATCATCAGCGTGGTGAAGGCCGAGGCCTTCCTGCTGGTGCTGATGCTGGTGTTCAGCTTCGTCTACTGGTCGTTCTTCTGGAAATCGTCCGAGATCCCATCCTCCCAGTACCCGTACGCGCAGATGTACTGGCCTCTCAACGCGTTCTACCAGTGCCTGTGGGCCACCGCCACCAGCCCGGACAGCAAGAGCTCGTTCCTACTGGAGGCAATCAAGTTCCCGGTGATCGCCTACTCGGGCGTCGGCGCGCTGGCGCTGTACGGGGGGCTGGCGATCTTCAACGTCCCGTTGCTGTGGTTCTACGGGCTGGCCGCAGGGTTCAACTGGGCGACCACGGGGACCATCCCCATGTTCATCGGCGCGATGCTGGGCCGGTACTACTTCGCGAAGCGCTTCGGGAAGGAGCGGTGGCGGCAGTATACGCCGGTGCTCGCGGCTGGGTATGCTTGTGGCGTAGGGCTGATCGGGATGGTATCCATCGGCCTGACCATTATCTTCAAGGCGGTGCGGTCTCTGCCGTTCTGAGGCCGTGGAGATCTAGTTGGCAAACAAGGAGAAGCAGACGCCGCTCGGGTGGCAAGGAATCTTCGCCCTGCTCCCGACGGACTGGAAGCTCGGCGCGGTCGGAGGCGATCAGAGAACCGGATACTTGCGGATTGACGACGAGCGGATGCCGCGCCTGCAGGTGAAATGGGCCCCGCAGCGGATTGACCTGGTCCGGAAGCGGGACGAGTACGTGAAGCGGTTGACGGTGGGCCGGCGCAAGCGCCCCACCGGGCTGGAGGTGGACGTCGAGGCGAAGTTCTTCGGCGGCCGCGCCAAGCCGAAGAAGGACCTGGTGACGTTCGCCTGGCGCGGCCCGCAGTGCGGGTACGGGCTGATGTGGAACTGCGAGACGTGCGGCCGCAGCCTGATCGCCCAGGTCACCTGGCGGCCGGAGGAACGGTTGCACGACGTGGCGCGAGAGGTCCTCGCCTCCCTGGAGGACCACGCGGAGGGCGGCTGGAAGACCTGGGCCCTGGACGGGCTGGCCTTCCTGGCGCCGGAGAAGTATGAACTGGGAAAGTGGCGCTGGTTGACAGGGTATCTGGAGTTCAACCTGGCGCAGATGAAACGGACGATCAAGGTCGCGCGCTGGGGCATCGTCTCCCGGATTCTGGGGGGCCGGACCCTCAGCGAGTGGTACAAGCAGGAGAACTGGCGGAGGCGTGACGTCAGCTTCCAGGTCCAGGAGATGGAGCTCAAAGGGCACGATGGGATCGCGGTCTGGGGCGAAGTGAGCGGGATCAAGCCGAGGCTGACCGCCCTGGCGGAGCGAGCCATCAGGCGCAAACCGGTGATCCAATTCGCGGGCTGCGCCTGGCACTGCCCGGAGTCGAATCGGCTGTATCTGGTGGAGACGCTGGACGCGGGGGAGGGGGTGGCGTTGCAGGGCGTGGTGGATTCGATCTCCTGCCACGCGGAGGCGGAGGCGTGAGGGGGCGGAAGAAACCGCGCTTCACGCCGGAGGAGGTGCTGCTCTCGCGGCCGTTGCGCAACGACGCGTTGAGCACGGAGCCGACCGAAGACGGTGGGCTGCGGATTATCATCGAGCGACGCCGCGAGTGGTGGGTGAAGGCGCTGTCGGTGGTGCTGCCGATCCCGAAACGGCGGCCGGTGGAACTGGACCCGCTCGGGAGAGAGGTGTGGGAGCTGTGCGACGGCGAGCACACCTTGCGGGAGATGGTGAAGGTGTTTCAGGAGCGGCATAAGTTGAGCCGGGCGGAGGCGGAGTGGTCCCTGCGGACCTATCTGCGAGACCTGGCGAAGCGGCGGCTGGTGGCGATTGCCGTGCCGAAACTGTAGGGCGGGGTCACCGAACCCCGCCATCTGCAGGGTGGGCGTACCCTCGCCCGCCA
>CAZUGW010000313.1:0-321 GCA_964620055.1 uncultured bacterium | reverse complement strand
CGGGGATTCAGCGGCAGATCGTCCTGCCCTGGTCGCGGACGTTCCAGATGACGCGGGAGAACATCTTCGTGCGCCTGGGCCGGTCTATCATCACCGCCTCGGGCATCTTTCTCGGCATCGCGTTCATGAGCGCGGTGCTCTTCGGCGGGGCGGCGAAGACCATCAGCGAGAAGCTCGCCTCCCAGCAACTGGGCGTGATGGCCGGGGCGGCGGACGAGCAGGCCCGGACTATCTGGCTGGTGGCGATGTCGCTCATCGTGGCGACGGTGGGGATCGTGAACTCCATGCTCATGTCCGTGACCGAGCGCTACAAGGAGATCG
>CAZUGW010000312.1:4172-4382 GCA_964620055.1 uncultured bacterium | reverse complement strand
GACGACAGGATGCCATGCACGTAGGCCGCGGTAAGCGGAATATCGGTTGTCCCCAGCCCCATGAACGGGTGGCCGAAGGCCAGCACCACCCCGTCATTCACATACGTCACCGTCCCCACCGCCGTCGCGTCCAGGTCGCCGCCCACGAGTTGCGCCCCAACCGCCGCGCCGGGTTCCGACACCGGTGAGGCAGCCGGAGCAGGGGGAGGG
>CAZUGW010000312.1:0-4162 GCA_964620055.1 uncultured bacterium | reverse complement strand
TTCCCATCGCGCCCGCCCCGGCCACCGGCATCATCCCCCTCGGTTCCAGCGCGGTGCGCAGGCGCGAGATCATCCCGGGGCTTCCCCCGCTCACCAACAGCGGGGTGGCGATGGGAACCAGGGTGGCCGTGCCGCGAGAGGCGGCGGGTGTGAAGCCGCCGGAGGGCAGCACCACCGCCTGGTCAATCCGCCGCCCGGCGATGCGAAGGGGGTGCGTGGGTCGGAGCGACCCGGTCATCGTCTTGGGCGCGCATCCCGGCTGGTACTCCTCCAACATCTGCGCGATCGGCGTCACGCCGGCGATTGGCTTCTTGGAAAAGGACCAGGCGTAGGCCAGCGCGCCGATGAGCTTACCCTTGATGTAGATCGGGCTGCCGCTCATCCCCGCCACCACGCCATAGCCCTTCGTCACCGGAGGGCCGGAGTCAAGGCTGATCAGGATGATGTCGCCGTTGAAGTCAACCTTCTTCAGCACGCCGAGCACGGTGACGCGGAACGACTCGATCTTCGTGCCGGAGAAAACGCTCTTGCCCACGCCTTTCATCCCCGGTTGAATCTCGTCCACCGTGAGCATCGCGTCGCGCGGGATCAGCGGCTTCCCGGCCGGCGCGCAGGTCGCACCCGCCGCGAAGACCAGCAGTGCGATCACGATCAGACCAGCGGTGCGTGCGACGCGCGCCATTCCCATATCGGTACCTCTCTCCTCTTCGCTTCTCGACTCCTCGACTCCTCGACTCCTCGACTCCTCGACTCTTCGCCTTCTCGCCTCACTTCACCATCTGCATCTTGATATTCATGGCCATCTTCATGTTCATCGGACCCGTGTCCACGCCCTGGGCGGATACGTTCATGGTCATGCTCATCGTCATCTGCCCGTCGCCGCCGACCCAGACGCTGTGCGCGTAGTCGTAGTACTGGGTGAAGGTGCCCTGCAGCGTCGCCTCCATGGTGCCCGAGGCGTTGGAGCCGGCTTTCCCGGCCATTTGCGAGAGGTCGAAGGACATCGGTCCCTTGAACGACGTGCGGATCTTCGCGCACTGCCGGCCCTCGTAAGTGAGCAGCTCCAGCAGACGCGAGTTCACGCTGAGGTTGATCTCAGGCGTCCCCTCCGAGGCCGGGATCTTCATCTCATCCGTCCAGGTGTCATTGACTTTGACGTCGCCCTCCGGGAAGCCGGTCATCCCGCTCAGAGAGGCCAGCGTGTCGTTGCTGAGGGGCATGTCCGAGGCGCCGGGCATGTCGGAGGAGACGATCTGTTGCAACCGGCCGCGCTCGTCCATGATCGCCACCATCTTGCTGTCCGGCAGCTTCTGCGACTGCTTGCCGCCCTCGGCGTCCCCCATTCCTTCCAGGCCCTCGAAGGTCATGGTCATCTTCCCGTCGGAGGTGGTGGTCTGCACCTTCAGCCCCTGGTCCGTCTTCCCCAGGATTTTCTGCCGAGAGGTCATCACCATCGCCATCCCCATGCGCATGGGCTGCGGCATCATGTCGTTCGTCATCTCCGTCCGCCCGGACATGGTGACCTTGTGCTTGACGATGCTGTTCACCTCCGGCTTGAACCGTAGCACCACCGCCTGCGCCGGCAGGCAGACTGCCATCAGCCAGAGCCCGACGACCATCCCGATGAGACGACTGCTTCTCATGCCAGTTCTCCCTTTTCCGTTTCTACAAGATCGGCACTTCCGCCGCCATCGGATACTCCGTAAGCGTCTCCGCGCCGTCCTCGGTTACCACTACCATGTCCTCCAACCGCACGCCACCATAGCCCGCCAGGTAGATCCCCGGCTCCACCGTCACCACGTTCCCGGCCGCCAGCTTCGTCTCCACGTCCTTCGCCAAACGCGGCCCCTCGTGCACGTCTATCCCGACGCCGTGTCCCAGGCTGTGGCCGAAGTTCTCTCCGTACCCGGCCTCGGTGATGAGGGTCCGCGCGATCGCGTCCAGTTCTCCGCATACCGCGCCCGCGCGCACCTGCGCGAGGGCCGCGCGCTGGGCGCGGTAGACCACGTCGTAAATCTCCCTCCCCTGCTCCAACACCTCGCCGACGCAGAAGGTTCGCGTCATATCCGAGCAGTAGCCGTTCACCCGCGCCCCGATGTCCACCACCACCAGATCACCGAGTTGCAGCTCGCGGTCCGTGGGTTCGGCGTGGGGCAGCGCGCCGTTCGGCCCGGAGGCCACGATCACGCTGAACGCGGCCGCCTCCGCCCCGCGCCACCGCATCAGGAACTCCCCCTCCAGCGCGATCTCCCGCTCCTTCGCCCCCGGCTGCATCAGCGAGACCATGTGCGCCACCGCCTGGTCCGCCAGCCGCGCCGCCTCGCGCATGGGCGCCACTTCCTCCTCCGACTTCACCGCGCGCAACTGCTCCACCGCCCCCTCCACAGGGAGGAGTTCCACGCTCGCCGCGGCCGCGGCCAACTGGTCCCGCGCCTGGCAGGTCATCTGTGTCGGCTCATAGCCCAGCCGCGTCACCCCCAGCGTCCCTACGTACTCCCCTACCCCCTTCAGCAGGCCCCGCTCCACCTCCACGAATTCATAATCCGGCGCTTGTTTACCTGCTTGCAGGCGATAGCGGAAATCGCTGCACAGCCGCGCGCGCGCGCGCGTCACCACGATCATCCCGGCCGACCCGTGGAAACCGCTGAGGTAGTAGACATTGCTCGGCGTAGAGACCAGCAGGGCGTCAACGCCCTCGCTCATCCCGGCGCGCAGGGCCTCCAGCCGGGACTGATGTGCGTCGCTCATCGCCCCACCCTTTCAGGAGATGATCTTTGCGAGCGCCCGCAAGGCAAGCAGGTAACTGTCCGCCCCGAAACCACAGATCTGCCCCACCGCCGCCGGCGCGAGCAGCGAATGTCGCCGGAACTTCTCGCGGGCGTGAACGTTGGAGAGGTGTACTTCCACGACGGGAATCTCCACCGCCTTGATCGCATCGAGAATGCCGACACTGGTGGTGGTGAACCCCGCGGGGTTGAGGATGATCCCGTCCGCCGTGCCCATGCACCCCTGGATCGCCTCGATAATCTCGCCCTCGTGATTGGACTGGGCGAATGTCACCTCCACGCCCAATTCACCGGCCAGGGCCGCGATCTGCGCGTTGATCTCCTCCAGCGTGGCGCGCCCGTAGATCTCGGGCTCGCGCCGCCCCAACAGGTTCAGATTACAGCCGTGAATCACCGCCACGCGCTTCATAGGGCGCCCCCAAGGTTAGAGGTCCATCACCATTCCGACCTCGCCGCAGTCCGGGAACTTCGGGCAGCGGATGCACTCGCTCCATACCTTCTGCGGCAGGTCGGCTTTCTCCACCTGCTGGAACCCGAATCGGGCGAAATAGTCGGGGATGTAGGTGAGCACGAACAACCGCGGCACCCCCAGCACGCGGGCGTCCGCAAGACAAGCGGTCACCAGCGCCGCGCCCAGCCCATCGCCCCGGTGGTCCTCCCGCACCGCCACACTCTTCACCTCGGCCAGATCGCCCCAGGTGACGTGCAGCGCGCTACATCCCACCACCTCGCCGCCGTCGTTCTCGGCCACGTAGTAGTCGCGGATATTCTCGAACAACTCGCTGAGAGAGCGCGGCAGCATCTCCCCCCGCGCCGCGAAGTCGTTCACCAGCTTCTGAATGGCCGGGACATCCGAGAGCATCGCCCGGCGAAGCGTCGCTTCCATGCGGGGATTCTAGCATAGCGGAGGGGAGAGAGACAAGCGTGGCGACGCCTGGCAGGAAACGACCTCCGGTCCGCCGAATGAGGGAATCGTGTGGCGGACGTGGAAGACGGACTTGGGAGATGATCCGCGATGCAGGACGCTCATACCGCGAAAGACTACTCTCCATTCACGCCCGGCATCCCCGTGCCCCTGGATTTCTTCGTGGGGCGTGAGGCCGAGGTGCGACTGCTGGTGGACAAGGCGGGCGCGGCCGCGCGCGGCAGGTTCGAGCGCACCTTCGTGCTGGGAGACCGAGGCATCGGAAAGAGCTCTCTGTGCAGCTACGCGGCGAGAGCAGCCGAACTCGAGCACAACATCCTGCCTGTCCACGTCTTCCTGGGGGGCGTGGCCGACCTGGAGGAGATGGCCAGGCGTGTCTTCGAGCGGTTGGTGAAGGATAGCGTAGGCAAGCCTTGGCATGAGAAGGTCAAAGGCTTCTTGGGGGATCACA
>CAZUGW010000311.1:0-4383 GCA_964620055.1 uncultured bacterium | reverse complement strand
TGTCGTCACACGGCGACGACTCGTGTAACCTACCTCTCCAGGCGGTTCGCGCCGAATCATGTGACCAAGTGAGAGCGCACTACGTCACACGATTCGTCAGCCTGTGCCGGGATGATACGCCACGGCGCGCGGCGTGTCAACGCGAATGGCTGTTTGCGGGGGTAGGTCTTGCGTCGAACCGGGCCACGGGACCTGCCACAGAGCTTCGCCCTCTTTGTCGCACGGCCCCTCTTCTCCCGTCCGCGACCCTTGCGCGTCTCCTAGCGAATCCTCGTGCGTAGAACAAGGCCTCTGAGGGGGTGTCGCGCAGGGCCGATAGCGCGCGGTTCGCCTCCGCCTTCGTGGTCGCCATGACGGAAGGGCGGCGGGCGGGGTAGGACTTGCCGTCCTTACCCGTCACCTTGTCTCCAGGTTTACCAACTGGTAAACCTGCCACTGCCCTCTGTACCGTTCCCTGCCCAACCCCGCGCTTCTCCGCGATCTGCGTAGTGCTTCTCCCCTCCGCGCGCCGCGCCTATCGCTTCCTGTCCAGGTAGAGGTCTATCGAGCGAATCACCAGCGCCGTCATCGCCGTCCCGCTGGCCCGCAATCCCACATTGTCACCCTGCGCGATGAACCGCCCTGTCAACCGCAAGGTCTTACCCCCCGCCGCGGTCATATTGTGCGCCAACGTCCCCGCCGTCACCCCGTCCCCATAGGCATTGATGGTGACCCGCCCCGCCGTCGCCTGGTCTACCCGGTACTCATAACCCCGCAGTTTCGTCTCTCTCGCCTCCGGGTGACGCTGGTGCCGCGGTTCCACGATGTAGGAGAGGCTCTGCGCCCCGTCCTTGTAGATACCGGGGTAATCCCACAACCAGAGCTTGTTGGTGCTGTTGCCCGCTGTAGACGACGCAGGGGAGGCGAGTATCACCCCGCCGCTCACATGGTCGGTGACCGCGAACCGCGGGGCCTTCACGTTCGTCTCACTGATGTAGTGACACACCCAGGACCCCTGCGCCAAGTCCAGTGTCGCCGCGTTGTACTTGTCCGTCCGATAGGTCACCGTCTCCCCGAAGAAGAGGTGGTATTTGCCCTTCGCGAAGGCCCCCGACATGTGGGTGGGGTCGAGAATCAGCGCCAGAATCGGTTCAATCGCCAGCCCGATTCGCGTGAACCCTACCTCCTGCTCTACCCCGGCCGGTATCGCCACGGGCAGGGAGGGACCATAGGCATACGGCATGAGTTTGCCCTTGCGCCCCGCTACCCAGAAGGTCCAGTTATCGCCCTCCGCCACGGTGTCGCCCGCCCCGCACCCGATGGAGGAGTGAATCCTCAGCACCGTGAAGTCCGCCGCACTGTGGCCTGCCGTCAGGAAGCTGTTGGTGGAGGTGAAAATCAGGTGGTCGGAACCGTGATTCCCATACCCCGAAATCGGTTGCGCCGCCGCCCCCGGCAGGTCGAACCAGAACCCGTCCAGGTCAACCCCGTCCAGCGTGGTCAGGCGGTCGAAGTAAGTAGGTTCGCCCTGTCGCGATACCCACACGCGACCCGGATAGTCGAGGAGGTGGAAATAGGAGGGCTTGCCCTTCGCGTAAGACCCCAGGTTCCAGTTTGTCGCCCCCAGTGCCGAGTAGACGAGTCGCCACGTCCCCGACCCCAGGGTAACGAAGGAGTCGTTGCCCGCCGCGGTGTTGGTCCAGAACATCGGGGTCCAGCGGCGGTTGACGAGGTTGGTGGGGGCGATGGTGACGGAACGCTGCGTAACCGAGTTCTTCTGGAGCTTCAGTTTCACGCGCCCGGTCGCCGCGGATGCCCCCGCGGTATAGGAGTAGAGTTCAACGCCTCTGCTCAGGCCCGCCGCCGTCACCCGCGTCATCGCCGTCCACACCGCGGTCGCCAGGAACGCGGAGGCGGTCGGAATCGGTGTGCGGTAGTCGCCGTGATCGTATCCGCCCAACCCTATCATGCGGGATTCACCGAAGCGCCCGATAGTGGTGAAGCGCGGGGAGGGTAGGGGAACGTTGGGAGACAGGTCCCCGGTTTCATGGTCGGCCTGGCCATCCCACAAAGCGACGTTGGCGTAGCCCTCCGCGACGCGCCTCCATTCCGTCGAGGAACCGCCGCGGCGATACCATCGCGTTCGGTCTACCGTGGTGTCCTTGGAGGAACGGGCGGGTAACCACGCGGCGCGCCGCGTCGGGTTGGACTCATCGGTGGAGACGAAGGTTGATACCCCCAGCGGCGACTCCGCTTTGTCGGAGGTCCGATAGAAGGCCGGGGCATACTCGTAAGTCCCCCGCAGCAGTCCGTCCCGGTAGAGCGGCCCCATGAAGACCGTGAAGGTCTGAGAGGTGTTGGTCACCACGAAGGCGGCCGAGGCAAGCAGCGTCCTCTGCTCGTAGGGGTACATGGACAGGTCGTAGTCCTTGTACTCCCACCGGCCCGTCTGGTCAAAGCGAATCGGCATACGGATAGGGCCAGCGGAAGCCGGCCCCATGCGAAGCTCTAGGAATTCCCCTACCTTGCTGCTTCTCGCCCAGAATGAGACCGCCCCTACGTGATCCCACGTCCCTACCGTTCCAAACCCGGCCGAGTAGGTGTAGTCATAGCGCGCCTTGACGTTCTTGACGAGACTTGCCGTGCCGACCAGACGCAGGCTATGGCCATTCCCAGGAGCAGAAGAGACCAGGGCGCGTACGGCCAACCCGCTACCAGCCCACCCAGTGTGGATACGCCAAAGCGTCGTCGCGGGAGGGTCCCACCACAACCCCCAGTAAGACGGGAAGTGAACCGCGACCACCCCCCAGGAGTCCTCCACCGTATTCCGCTGCATATACGGCACGCCATAGCTGGTGTTGAACGCCGCGATGGGCCGGTCCAGTTCCGGCACCCGCGCTGTGTATACCCCGTCCGTCCACACCATCCGCGAGCGCCCATCCGTGACGTAGCACTTCTGCCCGAACCCCGCGAAGGAGACGCGCCCCGAAGTAGACAAGTCGCCCCCCAAGGCCGTTGCCGCCGCCGTGTGAACCGCGTAGATGCTCACCTTGTTGGAACCGGCGCGCGGATAGGCCGCCAGGACGTGCTTCTCCCCGCCGTCCGGGGTCCACACGTACAGGCCCTTCACCCCCGCGGTCGCAAGCGCCCCGACATGGGTTCCCTGCGGAATAGCCGTACAGCCGCCGCGGAGCGACAGACTCTCGCCGTCCGAGTAGAGGTTGCGAATCACCGCGTTCACGCCGGGCGGCACATCCTCCCGCGCGTGGTACACGTCCATTCCGCCAGACCAGACGGTGAGATGAATTGGCAGGGAACCCTTGGTAATCATTCTTTACGCTCCAATCTGCCAGTCTATTGGCCCTTCCGCCCTTCCTCGAACACCCTGTCTTCAGACCAGTTCTCTCCCAGTTCCATCACCACTTCCAACGCGGGCATAGAGAGTCTCCGCAGCGCGGCCTCCATCCGCCCCTCGTCTTGGCAGCACAGGCCGGCCAGCGCGTCGCGCAAATGCGGCCTGTCCGCATCTGTCGCTCCCGTTACCGCGGCAAACCGGGGCCACAGTCTCGCGGCGATCGCGTCCGCACGCTCCTCCCCCTGCGAGTAGGAGCGCAAGCTTTGTGCTATCGAAATCGCCAACTGCCTCTTCATGGCAACTCCTCCAGTTCATTCGCCAGTGCGGCCAATATCGCCGGGTCCTGGACGTGCCGGGTGATGATGCTCACTAGCCGGGCCACCTCCTCACCCCCCACCACCACGCGCCCCTCGGAGGTGATTCGCCGCGCGCCGAGTCGGGCGAGCCTGTCGAGAGACTGCTGCCGCGCCTTCGCCGTCGCCTTCCCCCCGCGCAATATGCCAAGGTCACGTTGCAGTACCTCCGTCACCGCCTCATCCGCCAGGTCGTTCACCGCGTCCGATGGCCGGCCCGGCCCGCGGCCCGCTGGATTCCCGGAAACGCCAGGTAGAAACCGCCCCTGCCCGTCGCGTTTCTCTTCGTCCATGTGTTTCTCCCTAGCCTTCTCCTGCCGAGACTTGCTCTAACAGGCTTGGTTGATGCTACAGTAGGGAGGGTCTCACTACTGTAGCACCTCCGGTGTCTCCAGCCTCTTCCCGTGGTGCCAGATTTGGCACCACGGGGATTTCCTGCCCCGCCTGTCGGCAGACGGTCCTTCTGCTATCCATCCTCTATCGTCAGCAGCGCGCCGCGCTGTGTCGTGGTCGCCGCCCCGACCAGGCTTGTCAGCACCGCCCTCACGTAGACCGGCACCGCGGCGTTGGTCGCAATGTCGTAGGCCTCATTCACCAGAGGCGTGGATTCGATGATGCCGACATGCGTGGTCTTGGCGAAAGCGACGGTATCGCTCGCCACCTTGGTTCGTACCTTGAGCTCGCAGGTGTCGGTGC